>NZ_JBNBBE010000004.1:0-23442 GCF_050031795.1 Stenotrophomonas sp. SrG | reverse complement strand
TGTCATGCCTCCACCGCACTGATCATTGCTACCGGCGGTCGTTTGGGAAGCGACCCTACCAATGCCGTTCCCAGCCCAGCGTGCTCCGCGCCGGCCGGCGTCAGCGGTCGGTCAACGTTCCTACGCTCAGCTCCGGCAGGTACACCCATACGTCATACGAGCGATCCGGGTCCGTGTCGGCAACCGGATCGCGTGCCGGCTGCTCAAGCAGCGGCATCGCGCGGCAGGGGCTCATGCAATGCCAGGTGTGGCCACGCAGTGCCTCCACGCGCACGCTGTACAGCGGCAGGTCCAGAAGGAACGCCGCCATGGTGCGATGCTTCATTTCCGGGGGCGCATCTTCGAACGGGTGGCGCATCGCATGCACGTTGCCTGTCAGTACCAGCATCCGCGCCGCGCTGGGCAGCGCGTTGAACTGTTGCCGCACATGGGTGGCCATTTCCGCGTCGCGATCCACGTCGCTGTCGTACGCGCTGATCTCAATATCGTAGCCCGCTACAGCGATATCTCGACCCTGCGCCCGCAGCACGCGCAGCGCTTCGATCAACGCCAGCATGTCGCGACTACGGCGCCCGTCATGCTGGCCATCTTTCACCCGCCAGAACGGCGAGGTGCGCAGTGCTTCGCGCGCATCCGCATCGCCGTTGGAGCGCAGGTACCGCGCCAGCGCGGCGTTCTCGCTCATCGGCAGCTCCAACCCCAGCCGCACGGACGCGTTGTTGCGGCTGTAGCGTTCCATCAGGTCGGCCACCAGCAGCGGCGTTTCGGCGGTTCCGTGGTATTCGCCGAGCACCACCAGCCGGTGGTTGCCCGCCAAGGTCACGATCTGTGTTGCGGTGTCACCGACACCGCCTGCCGGCACGGCGGCGGCTGTGCCGCACACCATCGAAGCCACCATCACAGCCATCCAGAGCCATCGCTTCATGCCGTCACGTCCTGTTGGGGTCATGAAAGCAATGGCGACGCGATGGCCGCTTTCAAGGCCGGCGCAGGAACCTCACAGGAACGGCAGCATCCAGTGGTCCACCATCAGGAACGCGAACAGCGCCATGAGGTAGACGATGGAGTAGCCGAACATCTTCATCGAGAACAGCTCGTCCGGTGGGTTGAGCATGCGCCAGGCGTACCAGAGGAACACGGCGTTGAGCACTACCGCGCCACCCAGGTAGAACAGCCCGCTCATGCCCACCACCGTGGGCAGGATGCTGACGATGGCCAACACGATGGAGTACGCCATGATCGACTTGCGGGTGTAGGCCACGCCATGGGTGACCGGCAGCATCGGGATCTTGGCCTTGGCGTAGTCTTCGCGGCGGAAAATCGCGAGCGCCCAGAAATGCGGCGGGGTCCAGATGAAGATGATCAGCACCAACAGCGAGGCATAGGCCCAGTCCCACGGACCCTGCATGCCGGTGATGGCCGCCCAGCCCAGCAGCGGCGGGGTGGCGCCGGCGAGACCGCCGATGACGATGTTCTGCGAGGTGGCGCGCTTGAGGTACACGGTGTAGATCACCGCGTAGCCGATCAGCGAGGCGAAGGTCAGCACGGCGGTGATGACGTTCACCCACAGCACCAGGATGGTCATCGACAGCACGATCAGCGCGCCGGCAAACACCAGCACCTGCCACGGCTTGACCTTGCCCACTACCAGCGGCCGCCACGAGGTGCGCGCCATCTGCGCATCGATCTGCGCGTCCAGCAGCTGGTTGATGGCCGCCGCGGCCGAGGCCGCCAGCCAGATGCCGAGGAAGCCCAGCGCGCCGCGCACGGCCTGCTCGGCGGTGGGCAACGCGGGGATGGCCAGGAACATGCCCACCAGCGCGGTGAACACGATCAACGCCACGACCTTCGGCTTGGTCAGGTCCCAATACTGCCTGACGCTCATGGTGTCGCCCCAGCGGCTTCATCCACCACGTCGGAAGGCGCGCGCAGGCGCGCCATCAGCGTGACCAGCACGAACAGCAGAGCGACCGCGCCGCCGCTGTGCGCCACCGCCACTTCCAGCGGCACCGCCAGCTTCACGTTGAGGATGCCCAGGGTGATCTGCGCCACGACCAGCAGCCCCAGCGCGCTGGCCCAGCCGCGCATGCTCGGCAGCCGGTACAGGCGCACCGCCAGCCACAGCAGGTAGACCGCCACGACAACGGCAAACATCCGGTGCGCCATCTGGATCGCGATGCGCGAAGCGCCATCGAGCACGCCCCCTTCGTAATCCACGCCGATGCCACGCCACAGCGTGAAGCCTTCCTTGAAGTCGTGCTGCGGCCACCACTGGCTGACGCAGCGCGGGAAATTATCCAGCGAGGCACTGCCGCCGCCGCAGGCCAGTGCGGCGTAGTTGGCGCTCACCCAGCCACCCAATGCGATCTGCATGACCAGCACGGCCACGCCGATGCGCAGCAGCCACTTCAGCTTCGGTGCCTGCACCAGGGTGATCGGCATGTGCGTGGCGCGCCAGGCCATCCACACCAGCAGCCCGAACATCAGCATGCCGCCGAGCAGGTGGCCCATTACCACGATGGGCTTGAGCAGCAGGGTCACCGTCCACATGCCCAGCAGCGCCTGGAAGATCACCACCGCCAGGGTCAGCAAGGCCGCGCGTGAGAGGTCGATGTTGTTCCAGCGCAACGCGGCGATCAGCAGGATCACTTCGCCGGTGATGGCCAGGATGCTGGCCAGGACATGCATGCCCATCATGTACAGCGGTATGCCGGTGGCCACCAGCACGCACGCGGTAACCACGGCAGTGGTGCCCCAGCGTCGGCGGCGCGTGGCCAGCAGGGCCAGGGTGAGGATTTCGATGCCCAGCGCGCCGGCCAGGAAACGGTGCACCTGCTCGCGCCACGCCTTGTGGGTTTCCAGCGGGCGGATCTTGGCCGCTTCGTGGCCGATCACTTCCTGCGCATGTTGCGGCCAGGTCACGCGGCCGTAGCAGGTCGGCCAGTCCGGGCAGCTCAGGCCGGCATCGGACAGGCGCACGAACGAACCAAACATGATCGTGCTGGCCGTCATGATCAGGGCGAACCACGCCAGACGGTGGAAATTGCGATGCAGCGCCGGGCGCGCGGTGGGGTTCATCAAACGGAACTCACTTCAGTTTCAACAGCGTGGCCATGTCCTTGCGCAGACCGGCCAATTCGAATCCCGGCGCATACCGCATGATCACGAACCCGTTCGGGTCGATGACATACACAGGCGTGCCGGCGGCGTCATCCACGGCGGGCAACACGGCACGCAGGTTCGGCTGGGGGGCCAGCACGCGCAGGGCGGGAAAGCCCTGGACCTCGGCCGGCGGCGTACCCAGCCACAGGATCTCGACATTATCGGCCCTATGGCCGAACAGCTGCCACACCTTGTCCAATCCCTGCGACAAAGTGACGCACTCGGCCGCGCAGCCCGGGGCCGGCGCTACCAGGATGCGCCAGACATGGGCATCGGGGTTCCACGGGTACGGTTGGCCGTTGGCCAGGGTGGGCGGCAGCGCGCGCGCGTCCACCGCCGGGGTGAACACTTCGCCGGTGTTGCGGTGGGCGGCCGGCTGCCAGCCCGCGAAGCGCAGCACGCCGGCCAGCGCCATGACCCCGAAGAACAGGCCGAACAGGGCTACCAGGGTCCAGCGGCCACGGTTGCGGGCCTTGAGCTGTTCCGGGGTGATGGCATTCATGCGTGGGATTTTCTCATGGAAGGAGGGGGCGTGCCGGGCGCCGCCGGCGCCATTCGAGGACGAGGGCGACGATCAGCACGGTCAGGGCCAGGCCGAACCACTGCACGGCGTAGCCGAGGTGGCGGCTGGGCGGCAGCGTATTGGGCAGCAGCTCCAGGTCGCGGGCGTAGCCGCCGGGCAGCGCGGGATCCAGGCGCAGTACCGGGCCCTTCAGGCTGCCCACGGGCAGTGCCAGCGTGGAGGCGACGTCATCGGGCGGCATGCGGTTGGCCAGCCACACACCCGGTTGCGGGGTCGCGGTGAATGCCGGGCCCAGCACCAGCCCGCTGGCCGGCGGCGGCGCCAGCAGGCCGGCCACGTGGGCGGGGCCGTCGCGCGGCACGATGGCCGGCAGGGTGCGGTCGCCCGGCATCGGCAGCCAGCCCCGGTCCACCAGCACCACCGCGCCGCCATCGCTGCGGAACGGCTGGTACACCTTGATGCCGGCGCGGCCTTCGCGGGTCTGGTTGTCCAGCAGCAGGGTGCCGGGCAGGAAGTAGCCATGGTCCTCCACCCAGCGCAGCTGCACGGGTGCGGCCTGCGCCTGGGCCAGGCTGAGGGTCTGCGCACGGGCCGGCAGCTGCTGGTCCAGCAGCGCCTGTTTTTCATGCATCCGCTGCAGCTGCCAGCGGCCCAGCTGGCAGAACGCGAGGATCACCAGCATGGCGACGACCCAGCCGATCAGGCGCGTGTGCTTACGCATCATGACAACGCCGGCAAAACGCGGTCAGATAGGCATACCCGCCCTGCCCTAGAGCTGCGCATGAATGATTCGTTGAAGACCCTGCTGGTAATCGCGTTTCTGATCGTCATCGTCTGGAATCTGGGCGCGGGGCTGTATTACCTGCTGGTCGACCGTGGCCAGACCAAACGCACGGTCAATGCGCTCACCCGCCGCATCGCGGTCTCGGTGGCGCTGATCGTGCTGGTGGCCATCGGCATCTACAGCGGCTGGATCAAACCCCACGGCGTGGGCGGTTGATACCGCCCGACGCTACAGCACGTAGACGAACAGGAACAGCATCAGCCACACCACGTCGACGAAGTGCCAGTACCACGCGGCGGCCTCGAAACCGAAGTGGTTGTCGCGGGTGAAGTGGCCCTTGGCCGAGCGCAGCCACATCACGATCAGCATGATCGTGCCCAGCAGCACGTGCGCGCCGTGGAAGCCGGTGAGCATGAAGAACGTGGAGCCGTAGATGCCCGAGCCCAGGGTGAGGTTGAGCTCCTTGTAGGCGTGGATGTATTCCTCGGCCTGCAGGGTGAGGAAGAACGCGCCCAGCAGCACGGTGATGCCCAGCCACACCAGCAGCTGGCGGCGGTGGCCGGCCTTGAGCGCGTGGTGTGCGATGGTGAGGGTGACGCCGGAGGTAAGCAGGATCAGCGTGTTGATCAGCGGCAGGCCCCAGGCCGGAATGGTCTGGAAGTGGCCACCGATGGCACCCGGGCCGTTGGTCGGCCAGGCGGCCGAATAGCCATCCCAGAGCAGTTCGTTGGTCATCACCCCGTCGCCCTCGCCGCCCAGCCACGGCAGGCCCAGGTTGCGGGTGTAGAACAGCGCGCCGAAGAAGGCACCGAAGAACATCACTTCGGAGAAGATGAACCACACCATGCCCATCCGGAACGAGCCGTCGACCTGGTGGTTGTAGTTGCCGGCCTGCGATTCGCGCACGACGTCGCTGAACCACCAGAACAGGGTCAGCACCAGCATGGCGATGCCGGCGTAGAAGGTCCACTTGCCCCAGCCGGCATCATTGAGCCAGCTGGCCACGCCCACCATGGTGACCATCATCGCGATGGAGCCGATGAAGGGCCACTTGCTGTGGGTGGGCACGAAGTACACGTTGGCGTCTGGGCTGTGCTGGGTGGCCATGATCGGTATCCGGGTACGTATCAGGGTGCCGAGCGCGCGGTGGCCGGCGGGGTCGCCGTGGCCAGCTGCGCCGACAGCGCGTCGTTCTTGTAGAACGTGTAGGACAGGGTGATGGTCTTGATGTTGGCTGGCAGGTCCGGGTCGACGATGAAACGCACCGGCATGTCGCGTTTCTCGCCGGCCACCAGGGTCTGCGCGGTGAAGCAGAAGCATTCGGTCTTGCTGAAGTAGCCCGAGGCCTTGGCCGGGGCCACCGACGGCACCGCGCTGCCCACCAGCGCGTGGTCGCTGTCATTGCGCGCGTAGTACAGCGCTTCGTTGAGCTCGCCGGGCACCACGTCCATGGTCAGCTGTTCGGGGTGGAAGGCCCACGGCAGCTTGGAGTTCACCCCGCCATCGAACTGCACCCGCACGGTGCGCTTGGCTGCGCCGGGCGCCCCCACCGCCGCCGCACCGGGGCCACGCTCCAGCCGCACCCCGAACACCTTTTCGCAGGCGATGCGATACAGCGGCACCAGCGAAAAGGTGAGCACGAACACCGCCACCGCCACCGCGATCAGGCGCGGCAGCCCGGCATGCGGTGCGGGGCGGGTCTCGCTCATCGGCCCAGCACCCCGGTCAGGATGAAGCCGACATAGACCAGGATCGCTACCGCACCGACCCACAGCGCGGTGCGCCGTGCGCGTTGGCGGCGGGCAGCCAGATCCTGTTGGTGGACATCATGCATGGCGGACCTCAATGGGTGATGTCGTCATGGGCCAGATCGCCCGGGCGGATGGTCGGCGGTACGGTGAAGGTATGCGCCGGTGCCGGTGACGGAACCGTCCATTCCAGCCCGCGTGCACCTTCCCAGGCGCGGTCAGCGGCCTTTTCGCCGTTGCGCAGCGAGGCGATCAGGATCGCGGCCATCATGAACGGGGTCACGAACATGCCGAACGCGCCGATGGAGCTGATCAGGTTCCAGTCGGCAAACGCCACGCTGTAATCGGGAATGCGGCGCGGCATGCCGGCCAGGCCCAGGAAGTGCTGCGGGAAGAACAGCAGGTTCACGAAAATGATGGACCACCAGAAGTGCACCTTGGCCCAGAACTCGCTGTACATGCGCCCGGTCCACTTCGGCCACCAGTAGTACACCGCGCCGATCAGCGCGAACACCGCGCCGGTGACCAGCACGTAGTGGAAGTGCGCCACCACGAAGTAGGTGTCGTGGTACTGGAAGTCGGCCACCACGATGGCCAGCATCAGGCCGGAGAAGCCACCGATGGTGAACAGGATCACGAAGGCGACCGCCCACAGCATGGGCGCTTCGAAGGTGAGCGAACCGCGCCACATGGTGCTCACCCAGTTGAACACCTTCACCCCGGTCGGGATGGAGATCAGCATGGTGGCGAACATGAAGTAGATTTCGCCGCCCAGCGGCATGCCCACGGTGAACATGTGGTGGGCCCAGACGATGAAGGAAAGGAAGGCGATCGCGGCGATCGCGTAGACCATGGCCTGGTAACCGAACAGCGGCTTGCGGCTGAAGGTGGGGATGATTTCGCTGACCACGCCGAACGCCGGCAGGATCATGATGTACACCTCCGGGTGGCCGAAGAACCAGAAGATGTGCTGGAACATCACCGGGTCGCCGCCGCCGGCCGCGTTGAAGAAGCTGGTACCGAAGAACTTGTCGGTGAGCAGCATGGTCACCGCACCGGCCAGCACCGGCATCACCGCGATCAGCAGGAAGGCGGTGATCAGCCAGGACCAGCAGAAGATCGGCATCTTCAGCAGGTCGATGCCCGGGGCGCGCATGTTGAGCACGGTGGCGATGATGTTGATCGCGCCCATGATTGAACTGATGCCGGCCACGTGGATGGCGAACACGGTGAACGCCACGTTGTAGCCGCCCTGCAGCGACAGCGGCGGGTACAGGGTCCAGCCGCCGGCCGGCGCGCCGCCGGGCAGCAGGAAGGTGAGCAGCAGCAGGCTGAAGGCCACCGGCAGCAGCCAGAACGACCAGTTGTTCATGCGCGGCAGCGCCATGTCCGGTGCGCCCACCTGCAGCGGGATCATCCAGTTGGCCAGGCCGACGAAGGCGGGCATGACGCCACCGAAGATCATCACCAGCGCATGCACGGTGGTGAGCTGGTTGAAGGTTTCCGGCTTCACGAACTGCAGGCCGGGCTGCATCAGCTCGGCGCGGATGATCACGCTCATCGCCGCGCCGATGATGAACATGATGAAGCTGAAAAGCAGGTAGAGCGTGCCGATGTCCTTGTGGTTGGTCGAGAAGAACCAACGTTCGAAGAACGACTGCTGATGCCCGTGATGCCCGTCGTGATCAACTGCGGAATGCGCCATCGCCACACCACCTCGTTGGTTCGGTATCAGCGCGCGCCGCACGGCGCGCGCGGTTCATATCAGGCGTTTTCAGGCGCCGGTGCAGCTGCGGGTGCAGCCTCGGGTGCGGGCGCCGCCGGGTCTGCGGGCGCAGGGGCGGCTTCCGGTGCGGCCGGTGCCGGCGCCGGGTCGGGCGCCTTGGGCCGCTTTCCGGCCAGCCACTTCTGGAAATCTTCCTTGGACACCGCTTCCACCACGATGGGCATGAAGCCATGGTCCTTGCCGCAGAGTTCGGCACACTGGCCGCGGTACACGCCGACCTTCTCGATATTGGTCCAGGCTTCGTTGACGAAACCGGGAATGGCGTCCTGCTTCCAGCCAAGCGCCGGCACCCACCACGCGTGGATCACGTCATCGGAGGTGATGACGAAACGCACCTTGGTGTCGACCGGCAACACCAGGCGGTTGTCCACGTCGAGCAGGTAATGCGGGTGGCTTTCGCGGTCGGGTACCTTGCCGCTCTGCCGCACCCGGTCGGATTCGCGGTCCAGGCGGCTGGTGAAGGTGACGTCTTCACCCAGGTATTCGTACTTCCACATCCACTGGTAGCCGGTGACCTTGACGGTCATTTCGGCATCGCGGGTGTCGTAGAACTTGATCAGGTTGGCCGTGGCCGGCCACGCCATCACCACCAGGATGATCACCGGAATGACGGTCCAGACGATCTCGGCCCTGGTGTTGTGGCTGAAGGTGGCGGCGACCGCCCCCTTGGATTTGCGGAACTTGAAGATGGCATAGAACATCGCGCCGAACACCAGCACGCCGATGACCGTACACACCCACAGGGAGAACATGTTGGATTCCCAGGCCAGCCGCGAGCTCTGGGTGACCCCCTTGCCCATGTTCAGCTGCCACGGAACCGGGTCGGCCGATTGGGCCCACGCCAGTGCCGGCGCCATCAGCGCTGCCCCACACCCCACTGCCTTTGCGAACTGCGTGCCCCACTTTCTGCGTTGCTTCATTGCCTAGACCCTTAGCGTCGTCGGTTGCAGCCATCGCTGGCCACTAGCAAGCCTTCTGGTTCTCTTCCCGCCGACGATCAGCCCCCACCCCATGGGGGTATGCACTGAACACCGGCGATCGACCGGGTGCGGATTCATCTCCGCACACACCGTTCATTCGAGCGCCCGTGGGGGACGCGTGTTCCTGCCGCAGGAAACGTCTCGATGGTAGCCCTGATCTCGCGCGACCGGCAAGGGTCCATTCACAGTTTTGACAATGGTGCAATACAGCATAAGCATCGGCAGCTGTTTTGACGAAATCGGCACAGTTTTTAACGACACCTCGGGATCCGCCGAATCCCCCTGTATGAAAGGCTATGACCGTAATCGGCGGCGCATCTCCGATTGCTTTCACGGATGAAAAAGCGATTAAAATGGTCAAGTTTTCCACGAGCCAACCGGCATGACCGCATCTTCCGCGCTTCCCCCTGCCCCGGCCCCGTCCGGCGCCTCCCGCCCGCCGCTGCTGTCCCCCGAGCTGCCGGCCGTTCCCAATGCGTTCCGCCAGGCGATCACCGATGCCTGGATGAAGGACGAGGCCAGCCACGTGCGCGAGCTGCTGGCGCAGGCGCGCCTGCCCGCGGACGAGCAGGCGAAGGTGCAGGCCACCGCCGCCGACCTGGTCAAGCGCGTACGCGTGCGTGCCAAGGACCAGGGCGCGATCGAAGCCTTCATGCGCCAGTACGACCTGGGCAGCGAGGAAGGCGTGCTGCTGATGTGCGTGGCCGAAGCGCTGCTGCGCATTCCGGACCAGGACACCGCCGACAAGCTGATCCGCGACAAGCTCGGCGAAGCGGACTGGAAGAAGCACCTGGGCGGCAGCGATTCGGTGCTGGTCAACGCCTCCACCTGGGGCCTGATGCTCACCGGCCACATCGTGCAGATCAACGACTCCACCCGCGCCGACGTGCCGGGCGCGTTTGCGCGCCTGATGGGCCGCGTGGGTGAGCCGGTGATCCGCCTGGCCGTGCGCCAGGCGATGAAGATCATGGGCCACCAGTTCGTCATGGGCCGCACCATCGACGAAGCGCTGTCGCGCTCGCACAAGGGCGACAACGCCAGCTACCGCTATTCGTTCGACATGCTTGGCGAAGGCGCGCTGACTATGAAGGACGCCAAGCGTTACCTTGAAGACTACCGCCGCGCGATCCACTCCATCGGTGGCGACCACAAGGCCCGTGGCGGGCGCCCGGATGGCGACGTCAATTCGGCCCCGGGCATTTCCATCAAGCTGTCGGCGCTGTACCCGCGCTATGAGCACGCCAAGCGCGCGCGCGTGATGGCCGACCTGGTCCCGGGCGTGCTGGAACTGGCACAACTGGCCAAGTCGTATGGCATCGGCTGCACGGTGGATGCCGAGGAAACCGACCGCCTGGAACTGTCGCTGGACATCATCGAAGCGGTGGTGAGCGATGCCTCGCTGGCCGGGTGGGAAGGCTTCGGCGTGGTGGTGCAGGCGTACCAGAAGCGCACCCCGTACACGATCGATTACCTGGCCGACCTGGCCCGCCGCATCGGCCGTCGCCTGCAGGTGCGCCTGGTCAAGGGCGCGTACTGGGACGCGGAGATCAAGCGCGCCCAGATCGACGGCCTGCCGGCCTACCCGGTGTTCACCCGCAAGCAGAACACCGACGTGTCCTACCTGGCCTGTGCCAAGCGTCTGTTCACCCATGCCGATGCGATCTACCCGATGTTCGCCACGCACAACGCGCACACCATCGCGGCGGTGCAGGCGATCGCGCAGGGTGGCCAGTACGAACACCAGAAGCTGCACGGCATGGGCGATGACCTGTACGCCGAAGTGGTGCCGGCCCACCGCCTGAACGTGCCGTGCCGCGTGTACGCCCCGGTGGGTTCGCACGAAGACCTGCTGCCGTACCTGGTGCGCCGCCTGCTCGAGAACGGCGCCAACTCCAGCTTCGTCAACCGCATCACCGACGACGCGGTGGCCATCGATGACCTGATCCGCGATCCGGTCGAGGCCGTTGCTTCGTTCGATTCCATTCCGCACCCGAAAATCCCGCTGCCGGTTGACCTGCTGCGCAGCCAGAACCACGACAGGAAGAACTCCATGGGCGTCAATCTCGCCAACGACAACGATCTGCGCGCCCTGGCCGAGCAGCTCAACGCCGCCGTCAAGCCGTGGCAGGCCGCTCCGCTGGTGCCGGGTGCACAGCCCACCGGCGCGCTGTTGAACGTCGTCAACCCGGCCGACACGCGCCAGGTGGTGGGCCAGTGGCAGCCGGCCGACAGCGCCACCGTGGAAAAGGCCCTGGCCAACGCCGTGGCCGCCCAGCCGCAGTGGAACCGCACCCCGGCCGCCAGCCGCGCGGCGATCCTCGAGCACGCTGCCGACCAGCTGGAAGCCCGCCTGCCGGAATTCATGGCGCTGTGCGTCAAGGAAGCCGGCAAGAGCCTGCCCGACGGCATCGCCGAAGTGCGCGAAGCGGTGGACTTCCTGCGTTACTACGCCAAGCAGGCGCGCGAGCAGTTCGGCCATGCCGAGAAGCTGCCCAGCCCGACCGGTGAATCCAACGAGCTGCAGCTGCATGGCCGCGGCGTGTTCGTGTGCATCAGCCCGTGGAACTTCCCGCTGGCGATCTTCCTGGGCCAGGTCAGCGCCGCGCTGGCCGCCGGCAACAGCGTGATCGCCAAGCCGGCCGAACAGACCAACCTGATCGGCTACTACGCGGTGAAGCTGCTGCTGGACGCCGGCGTGCCCGAAGGCGTAGTGCAGTTCCTGCCGGGCGACGGCGCCACCGTGGGTGCCGCGCTCACCGCCGACCCGCGCGTGGCCGGCGTGGCCTTCACCGGTTCGACCGATACCGCGCGCGCGATCAACCGTGCGATGGCGGCCCGTGATGCTGCAATCGGCGTGCTGATCGCCGAAACCGGCGGCCAGAACGCCTTCATCGCCGACTCCTCGGCGCTGCCGGAACAGCTGGTCAAGGATGCGATCGGTTCGGCGTTCACCTCGGCCGGCCAGCGCTGCTCGGCCGCGCGCGTGCTGTTCGTGCAGGACGACATCGCCGACAAGGTGATGACCATGCTGGCCGGTGCGATGGCCGAGCTGAAGATCGGCGACCCGGGCCTGCTGTCGACCGACGTCGGCCCGGTGATCGATGCCGATGCGCTGCAGATCCTGCAGGAACATGCGGTGCGCATGGAGAAGGAAGCGCGCCTGATCGCCGCTGCCGAGCTCAGCGAAGCGGCCGCGCACGGCACCTTCTTCGCGCCGCGTGCGTATGAGCTGAAGAACCTGGACCAGCTGCACAAGGAAATCTTCGGGCCGGTGCTGCACGTGATCCGCTGGAAGGGCGACCAGCTCGATGCGGTGATCGACCAGATCAACGCCACCGGTTACGGCCTCACCCTGGGCGTGCATTCGCGCATCGACGAAACCGTGGACCGCATTTCCTCGCGGGTGAACGTGGGCAACGTGTACGTCAACCGCAACCAGATCGGTGCGGTGGTGGGCGTGCAGCCGTTCGGCGGCCAGGGCCTGTCGGGCACCGGTCCGAAGGCCGGCGGCCCACACTACCTGCTGCGTTTCGCCACCGAGAAGACCGTCACCGTGAACACCACGGCGGCCGGTGGCAATGCGTCGCTGCTGACGTTGGGCGATTGATCGACGTGGTGATGGTTTGAACGAAAAACCCCGCGAAAGCGGGGTTTTTTGTGGGTGATGCCGACGCCGTCACTCGGCGTGGATGGCCTCGATTTCATCGCGCATGAGCAGTTCTTCGCCCATGTAGCGCTCGAATTTGATGCGGCCGAACCCCGGTGCGTACCAGGCTTCCATGCGGTTGTCTTCAAAGGTCGCGCTGACGTGGCAGGTGTCCTTGAAGGTGCGCGGCTGGTCGTCGACCGTGGCCTCCACGTCTTCGAAGCCGACGAAGGTGTAGTCGTTGAAGCCGTCGTAATCCACCGGCTCCACCGTTTCTTCCACGTGGTGGGTGCGTTCGCCGCTGCCGTTGACCACGAAGCGCTCGCCCGGCCTGGCGGTCTGCGGGAAGGTCGGCGCGGGCTTGAAGGTATCGGTCATCACCGGCCGGGAGGCGTCGCCGCCCCAGGCGGAGATGCCGTAGCGGTCCTGGCCCAGCAGCTGGCGGCCGTTGGCATCGTAGTAGGCGGCCGTACCGACGCCACCACCGGCGCTCTGCACGCGGATGGCCTGCTGGCCGGCGAACTCCGCCTTTTCGATGGTCAGGGTTTCATCGCCGGTGGAGTAGCGCAGGCCCGGGGTGAGGGTGAAGCAGGTGGCGAAATCGGCGGCGGCGAAGGCCGGCGCGGCCAGCGCGCAGAGGGCGAAGGCCAGGGTGGAACGAAGCAGAACGGGCGACATGTGGTTTCCTTGTCATGGATCGTGGAGCGGTTCCTGCGCCGCAGGCGGCATCCGGCCGGCTGCACGCGGACCGGGATTGTACGGGGCTGTGGCATGATCCGGCCATGCGCCCAAATGTCCTGCCGTTGCTGTTGGCGATGTTCCTGTCCACCGTTCCCGCGGCCATGGCGGCGGCCAACGAGCGCGTGCTGGTGTTCACCAGTACCGCCAAGTTCCGCCACGACTCCATTCCCACTGCCGTGAGCACGCTGCGCCTGCTGGCCGAGCGCGAGCGGATGGCAGTGGACCAGAGCGAAAACGCGGCCGATTTCAACGACGCCAACCTGGCCCGCTACCGGGTGGTGGTGTTCGCCAACACCACCGGCGATGTGCTCGATGCCACCCAGCAGCAGGCGATGGAGACCTTCATCCGCGCGGGTGGCGGGTTCATGGGCGTGCATTCGGCCGCCGACACCGAGTACGACTGGCCCTGGTACGGGCAGCTGGTGGGCGCGTACTTCAAGAACCACCCCGAAGGCCTGCAGTTCAGCCGCGTGCAGCCTGAGCGCGAGGGCAAGCCGCAGGGCACCTCGTGGCCGGTACGCGACGAGCTGTACAACTTCCGCAGCAACCCGCGTGGGGCCGTGCAGGTGACCGCCACGGTGGACGAGCGCATGTACCAGGGCGGCACGATGGGTGCCGACCACCCCATTGCGTGGTGCCACCGGTTCGATGGCGGGCGCAGCTGGTACACCGGCCTGGGGCATGACGCAGCGCTGTACCGCAACCGCGACTTCCTGGCACAGCTGCGCCAGGGCCTGTTGTACGCCGCAGGACGTTCGCCCGCGTGCGGGTAGAGCCGACTGTCAGTCGGCTGCCGTTCGCATGAAGCCGTAGACCGCGCGTAGAGCAGCCGACTAACAGTCGGCTCTACCGATGCGGTTTCGCATCCGCGTCCGCATCCCGTTTCGCATCCCGTTTCGCATCCCGTTTCGCATCCGGTTTCGCATCCTGTTTCGCATCCGGTTGCCGACCCACAACGCAGAAGGCCCCGCTTGCGCGGGGCCTTCCGTCTGTTACGCGGCGCGAGCGCCGTGGATCAGAACTTGTAGTTGAACGATGCAGCCAGCACGTCGCCGCGGACCTTGTACTTGCCGGTCAGCGAGTTGCCCTGGTTGTTGGTGGTGGCGCCAATGTTCACGTTCGGGTCGCTGGTGAACAGGTGGGTATAACCGAAGTTGTATTCCATGTTCGCCGCCGGGGTCCAGCCCAGGCCGAAGGACAGCCACTTGCGGCTGGTGTCCGGCACACGCACGTCGCGGTGGGCGTCGGTGGTCGGGGTCTGGTCGTACGCGACGCCGCCACGCAGGGTCAGGGTGTCGCTCAGCTTGTAGTCCGCACCCAGCGAGACGAAGGTGGTGTCGCGGTAGGAGAAGTCCAGGACCGAATCCGGCTGGGCCGAACCGTAGTCGATGGTGACCGAGTCGAACGCGGTCGACCAGGCGGTACGGGTCACGTCACCCATCACGGTCCAGCGGTCGTTGACATTGTGGGTGATGCTCATGGTGGCCGACGCCGGCAGGGTCACGGTGGCCTTGCCCGAGGTGGTCACGAAGCGGCCCGGCTGGGCCACGGCCAGCACGGCAGCAGCGTTGGCCGGCACGTCGAAGGTGGCATCACCGCCGGTGATCTTGTGCTCGACCTTGGAGCGATAGCTGAAGCCGATGTGGGTGTTCTCATCCGGGCTGAACAGACCGCCGACGGTCCAGCCCACCGCATTGTTGTCACCTTCCATGGTCAGCTTGCCATCGGCGCTGCCCGGGGCGAAGCCCGGCACGCGGGACTGGGCCAGTGCGGTGCCGAAGTCGATGTTGTTGCTCAGTTCGATGGTCAGGTGCTCAACGAACACCGACGCGCCGAAGGACACGTACGGGTTGACGTCGTACGAGGCGGCAAAGCCCAGGTCGATCGCCTTCAGGTCGGTCTTCAGGCCGCTGTAGCGACCCACCCAGCCGTTGTCGTAGTCGGTCTTGAAGCCGAACGGAGCGGTCAGCGACACGCCGAAGTGGGCCTGTTCGCCGATCGGCATGTGGAAGTACGCGGCCGGAACCGGGGCGATCATGCCGGCGTCGCCGCCGTCACCGCCGGTCTGCGGCTGGCCGGTCGGCTTGCGGCCGGTGCCTTCGAATTCGGCCTTGAAGCTGATGGCGCTCAGGTCGCCCTGGATCTGGGTGCCTTCAAGCTGGCGCATGCCGGCCGGGTTGACCGCGATGATCGAGGCGTCGCCCTGGGCGCTGCCCGAGCCGGCGAAGGCGCGGCCGAGGCCCTTGGCGCTGTTTTCCTTCAGCTGGAAGGCGGCGGCGTTGACGTGGCCAACGGCCAGGACACCGGCGATGCCGACAGCGAGGGCGGTGACGCGAGCGAGGGTGGAAGCGGTATGCATCGTTTGTTCTCTCCGGAAATGCGTGTGGTTTGGCAACGCGCGCCTGCGCTGTCCCAAGCCCCGAAGGACTTGACACAACGCGCCGGATTCCCCTCCCGACATACGACGCCGTATGCGAGTATACCCAGACCAGTTAATGAAACAATAACGCGATCACCCTTTCCGGCTATTCAGGCTGAACGCGTCTTCGCTCCTTCAGGCGCGTTGCCGCGCTAGGCTAGCGCCCACGCATGTTCGTCTCGCTCCCCTCCCGCAAGAAGTCCGCCGTCCGCTGGGCGACGCCCCTGCTGTTCGCGACGCTGTGGGCCGCATTCCTGTGGTCGATCTCGCGCCCGGGCGATGCCCGCCGCAGCCTGTGGATGGACTGGGGCGCGCTGTCCACCGGGCTGACCCGGCCGCTGGACTGGTGGGCGACCTTCGAGGACGGCAGCGTGCTGCGGCTGTTCACCGCGCTGTTCCTGCACGCGGACTGGTCGCACCTGCTGGGCAACCTGGTGTTCCTGCTGATCTTCGGGCTGCCCGCCGAACGGGTGCTGGGGCCGTGGCGGCTGATCCTGCTGTTCCTGGTGGGCGGGGCGATCTCCAACCTCACCGCGATCTACACGATGGGCAGCCCGGACCAGATCATCATCGGCGCCAGTGGCGCGGTGTCGGCGCTGATCGGGGCGTACCTGGCCCTGTTCCCGGGCGCGCGGCTGGGGGTGGTGATCCCGCTGGGGCTGTTCCTGGAATTCGTGCGGGCGCCGGCCTACCTGCTGATCGGGGTGTGGGCGGGGCTGCAGGTGGTGTTCGCGTACATCGGCCCGACCTTCGGCATGGTGGCCTGGTGGGCACACATTGCCGGGTTCGTGTTCGGGCTGGTGTATGGGGTGTACGTGCGCGCGGCGATCGCGCGGCGGTTGCGGAAGCGGCACGGGTTTTAAGCGTGCGCCGCAGGCTGGTAGGGTCGCATCCCAATCGACCGCCGTGGTACCCGCCGCGTTCGATGTCGGCATGAACATCGGCGGATCCGGCTGTTACGCCGTTCAACGCAATGCGTTACCGGGCGTTGCACCGTTATCGGCAGTCGTTTGGGAACCGACTCTACCAGCGGGTGCACCCGTCACGGCGTGGGTGCAGGTTCCGGCTTCGGCTTTGCTTCCGGCTTGGTTTCCGGCTTCGGCTTGGCTTCCACCTTGGGCGCCGGCTTCTTCGCCGCGTCGGCCTTCTGCTTTGCGGCCACCGAACCGGGTTGCTTCAGCTCGGCCAGCGCGTCGTTGATCGGGCCGTCGCCGGGCAGTACATCGCCGGCCTGGTAGCCTTCGCCGCCTTCTTCGTCACCGCGCAGGTGGCCCGGCAACGTCGCTTCGCTGTAATCGGACAGGCTGGCCGGCAGGTCGTCGTCTTCGCCCGGCTTCTTCTCCGGCACCAGCACCACGTCGGGCACGATGCCGGTGGCCTGGATCGATTTGCCGCTGGGGGTGTAATAGCGCGCGGTGGTCAGCTTAACCGAATCGCCGTTGTCCAGCGGCAGCACGGTCTGCACCGAGCCCTTGCCGAAGGTGCGGCTGCCGATCACGCGGGCACGGCCGTTGTCGCGCAGTGCGCCGGCCAGCACTTCCGAGGCGCTGGCCGAACCGGCATCGGCCAACACCACCACCGGCGCACCCTTGAGCAGGTCGCCGGGCGTGGCATCGAAGCGCGCGTCGCTGATCGCGATGCGGCCCCGGGTGCTGACGATGTTGCCCTTGTCCAGCAGGTCGTCGGCGACCTGCACTGCCGCGGTGAGCAGGCCACCGGGGTTGCTGCGCAGGTCCAGCACCAGCCCCTTGAGCTTGCCGCCGGCCTGCTGCTGCAACTGGCCCACGTGCTTCTGGAAATCGGCACCGGTATCGGCCTGGAAGGTGCTCAGGCGCACGTAGCCATAGCCGGGTTCCAGCATGCGGCTGCGCACGCTGGTGACGCGGATGGTTTCGCGGGTGATCGGCACATCGAACGGCTTGGCTTTGCCCTCGCGCACGATGGTGAGGATCACCTTGCTGCCAGCCTTGCCACGCAGCGGCTCGGTGGCTTCGATCGCGCTGATCGGCTTGCCGTCGATGGCGATGATCAGGTCGCCGGCCAGGATGCCGGCCTTGGCCGCCGGGGTGTCGTCGATCGGCGAGATGACTTTGAGACTGCTGTTGTCGGGCTGCTGCTGCAGCTCCACGCCGATGCCTTCATAGGCACCTTCGGCCTGTTCGTCGAAGGCTTCGGCATCTTCCTTGTCGAAGTAGGTGCTGTGCGGGTCCAGGTCCAGCAGCAGGCCGCGGATGGCGGACTGCATCAGCTTCTTGTCGTCCACCGGCTCGACATACGCGGCACGTACCGCGTTGTAGACGGCGACGTAACGGCGGATTTCATCGAGCGGCACGCGCGAGGTTACCGCCTCTTCGGTGGAGGCTGCATCGCCGCCGCGTTCCGGAACCTGGGCGGTCTGCTGCGCCCATGACAGCGCCGGCACCAGGGCCAGCAGCAGGGTGGCGGAACGGGCTACGCGCATGAAGCACTCCAGGTTGAGCGGGGGACGGGACCACACGCACCGATGATGCGTGGCCCGATTATGCGCGAAGGTACGGTAAATTCCCGTTGAACGGGGCTACCGGCGCTGCAGCCACGACGACGGATCCACCGGCTGCCCATTACGCCGCAATTCAAAATACAGCGCGGTAACGCCCTGCCCGCCCGAGTTGCCGACCTTGGCCACGGCATCGCCCTTCTTCACCGTGCCGCCGGCATCGCGCAGCAGCGTGTCGTTGTGCGCGTAGAGGCTCATGTAGCCATTGCCGTGATCCACGATCAGGATCATGCCGTAGCCGGTCATCCAGTCGGAGAACACCACGGTGCCATCGGCGACGGCGGTAACGGTGCTGCCGGCAGGCGCGCTGATCAGCACACCACTGCTGGTGCGCCCGTCCGGCAGCTTGCCGCCGTAACGCGCCAGCAGGTTGCCCGACAGCGGCCAGCCCAGCCCGCCCACCTTGGGCGCCGGCGCCGAGGCGACCGACGGCGGGGTCTTGCCCGGGCGCGGCGGCGGCTTGGTGCCACTGGCGGCGGCAGCGCGCTCGGCCTTCTCGGCGGCGGCTTTTTCCGCGGCGGCGCGGCGCGCGGCGGCACGGCGCTCGGCTTCGGCGCGTGCGGCGGCAGCGCGCAGGTTGGCCAACAGGGTTTCCAGCGCCTTGGCGTCCTGGCCCAGCGCCCTCTCGCGCTCACTGCGGTCCTTGTAACGTTCGTCCAGGCTGGCCACCGTCTCGGCGCGCGTGCGGCGGTCCGCAGCCAGGCTGGCGGCCTGTTGTTTCTGCTGCTGGCGGGTGCCTTCCAGCGCCTGGCGGCGTTCGGCGATCTGCGCCTCCAGCGATTCCAGTTCGGTCAGGTCGGCGGTCAGCGCGCCGATGCGCCGCGCGCGTTCGCGCTGCAGGTAGCGGTGGTAGGCCAGCGTGCGGTTGGCATCGGTCACCCGGTCCTGCGACAACAGCAGCTTCAACGGCGCGTTGTTGCCGATCCGGTAGGCGGCGCGCAGCAGCGAGGCCAGCTCCTGGCGCTGCTGCTGCAGGCCCGCCTGCAGTTCGCTGCGGCGCTGCTGCGCCTCCTGCAGGGCGCGGGTTTCGCGCTGCAGCGCGGTTTCAGTCTCGGCCAGCACGCGGCCGGTGCGGGCGACCTTCTCGTCGGCCTCGCGCAGCTGGCGCGAGGCCTGCCCGCGCTGGCCTTCCAGCGTGCGTCGCTCCTGGGCGACGCCCTTCAGCTCGGTGCGCAGCTTCTGCAGCTTGCGCTCGGCGTCCTTCGGGTTCTGCGCGGCCAGCGGCGCAGCGCCGATCATCGCCAGAATCAGTGCCAGCGCCGACAGCGCCACCGGCCAGCGCGAGCTACGGCCGTGCCCAGCGGTCGGATTGTTATTCCCGCGTGAGGAAAAGACGTTGGGGCGCAAGGGCTTTCCAGTGACTTCAGGCAGATGCGGATTGCAGCGCTGCATGGTGACATTCCTGAAGGCGGCCTGCCAGCCGCATACCCGGACGAGGCACCCCATGAAACGTTTCCCGCTACCGCTGCTGATTGCCCTGGTGCTGCCCTGCGCGCCCGCCTTCGCCAGCGATGGCATCAGCAAGGTCAATGGCAGCATCACCGCCAGCGCCGGCCAGACCTATGGCGACCTGGACACCGTCAATGGTGGAATCACCGTCGAGGGCGGCGCCGAGGCCGGCGACATCCAGACCGTCAACGGCGGCATCCAGGTCGATGATCGCGCCCGCACCCGTGGCATCTCGACCGTCAACGGCGGCATCAAGATCGGGCAGCGCGTCGTGGTCGATGGCGATGTCGAAACCGTCAACGGCAGCATCTTCGTCGACCGCGGCACCCGCATCGACGGTGGCGTGGAAACCGTCAACGGCGGCATCGGCCTGGTGGAGACGCGGCTGTCCCAGGGCATCGAGACGGTCAACGGCGACATCACCGTCGGCATCGGTTCGGTGGTCGAGGGCGGCATCCACGTCAACAAGCCCAGCTTCAGCCTGTCGCTGCGCGCCGGACGCAAGCCGCGCGTGATCATCGGCCCGAATGCGGCGGTCAACGGCCCGCTGCACTTCGAGCGCGAGGTCACCCTGTACGTGCACCGCAGCGCGCACATCGGTCCGGTCGAGGGCGCACAACCCGTGCCGTTCGACACCGACGCCGCGCCGAACGATTGATACTCTTCCATCCGGTGCCCGCGCACTGGCCCTTTGTCTCCAGGAATCGATGATGTCCCGCAAACTTCTGTTGTGCCTGGCCGCCACCGCCGCGCTGACCGCGTGCAAGGGCGAGACCACTGCACCGGCGGCCGCGCCGGCTGCTGATACCGCCCCGGCCGCCGCCGGCCACGCCTTCTCGGCCGAGATCAACGCCGGCGACTTCGGCGAGCTGGTCAAGACCCTGTCGTCGGACGAGTTCGAAGGCCGCGCGCCGGGCAGCACCGGCGAAGACCGCACGGTGGAGTACATCCGCGACCAGATGCAGCGCATCGGCCTGCAGCCGGGCAACGGCGACAGCTGGTTCCAGGAGGTGGCGATGACCGAAACCACCGCCGATGAGAGCACCGTGCTGAAGCTGGACCAGGCCGGCAAGCAGCGCGACCTGAAGTTCGGCACCGACATGGTGATCGGCACCCGCAGCGGCCAGAAGGAAGTGAAGATCGACGGCAGCGACCTGGTCTTCGTCGGCTACGGCGTGGATGCGCCGGAGCAGAAGTGGAACGACTACGCCGGCCAGGACTGGAAGGGCAAGACGGTGGTCATGTTCGTCAACGACCCGGGTTTCCACGTCAATGACGAGAAGCTGTTCGACGGCAAGCGCATGACCTATTACGGCCGCTGGACCTACAAGTTCGAAGAGGCCGCCCGCAAGGGCGCTGCCGCGGCGCTGATCGTGCATGACACCGCCGGTGCTTCGTACGGTTGGGACGTGGTGAAGAACTCGTGGGCCGGCCCACAGTACGACCTGCCGGCCAAGGACGATCCGGAACCCCGCCTGCCGGCGCAGGGCTGGCTGAGTGCCGATGCGGCGCGCCAGCTGTTCGCCGATGCCGGGCTGGACCTGGACCAGGCCTACAAGGATGCCAACAAGCGCGGCTTCAAGCCGGTGCCGCTGAAGGCGAAGATCTCGCTGGACCTGAAGAGCACCATCGCTGAAAAGAAGTCGCGCAACGTGGTCGGCGTGCTGCCGGGCACCAAGCATGCCGACGAGGCCGTGCTGTACATGGCGCACTGGGACCACCTGGGCAAGCATGAAGGCGAGCAGGGCGACAACATCTACAACGGTGCCATCGACAACGCCACGGGCGTGGCGGGCATCCTGGAGATCGCCGATGCGATGGCGCATGAGCAGCCCGCGCCGGAGCGTTCGGTGGTATTCCTGGCGGTGACGCTGGAAGAATCGGGTCTGTTGGGGTCGAAATACTACGTGAACCACCCGACCTTCCCGCTGGACAAGATTGCCGGCGTGATCAACATCGATGCGATGTCGGTGGCCGGCAAGGCCAAGGACCTGACCGTGACCGGCTTCGGCAGTTCGCAGCTGGAGGACATCCTCAAGCCGCTGGCGGCGGAGAAGGGTCGCACGCTGCACGGCGAAACCTCGGTGCAGAGCGGCTTCTACTTCCGTTCGGACCACTTCAACTTCGCCAAGGCCGGCGTGCCGGCGCTGTATGCCGACGGCGGCGAAGACCTGCTTGAGGGCGGCGTTGACGCAGGCCGCAAGGCGGCTGAGGCGTATGGCCGCGACCGGTACCACGGCCCCAAGGACGAGTACGACGCCAGTACCTGGAAGCTGGACGGCACCGTGGAAGACCTGGAGCTGCTGCATGGCGTGGGCAAGGCCATCGCCGTGGGCGGACAGTGGCCGAACTGGTACGAGGGCAACCCGTTCAAGGCAGCCCGCGACGAGATGATGAAGGGCAAGACCGAGGCGGCTGCCGCGGCTCCGGCTGCGAAGTAAGCCTGGCCTACATCGCTGGTTGAAAGGAAGCGGCGCCTTTGGCGCCGCTTCTTTTTTGGGGGTCACTCGGTAGCGGAGGGCCACCGCGTCCAGCAATACGGGTACTCGCCTGCCTTTGTAGCGAGTCCCGAACGAATCGGGTTCTCGATCAGGTACTTGGCCTGTGTGAGTAAAGATTCGTCTGAGCGGATGCAGTGGTCGTAGAAGCCGCGTTGCCACAACGAGCCCGCGCTGCCGCGATGCAGATTGACTGCACGAGAGGAGCGGGATTTGAAGGCCTGCACGCAGCGGCTGATGTTCCCGTTGCCGAGCTGCATCAACCAATGAACATGGTCGGGCATGACCACCCAGGCAAGCGTACGTGAGCGATGCTCGCGATCGGAGCAGCGAAGTGCCTCGACCACGCATTCGACGGTGGCGTCATCGACAAAGATCGATTCGCGGCCGGCCACTACGGTGGTGAGCATGTAATACGCGCCCTGAAGGGAGCGGCGGCCGATGAGGAGGCGTGGACTGGGCATGACCACAGAGTGGCGCTCGCCTATGGCCGGTTGTATCCGGCAAGTATTAATCAGCCTGTCAGACGAAGCCGGTAGGGTCGCATCACAATCGACCGCCGTGGTGGTGGTTACCCCGTTGGGGCATGACCACGAACGCAGGCAACGCATTTCGATCGGGGTCCATGCGTCACCGTGCCGATCACCGTTATCGGCAGTCGTTTGGGAATCGACCCTACCGCCGCCCGGCCCGTCACGGCAGGTGCCGACCGTTGGTCGGCACGCATCAGTCATACCCACGCGGTAGGTGCCGACCGTTGGTCGGCACGCACCCATCGCGGAAAAGAAAAAACCCCGCTGCGTGAGCAGCGGGGTTTTTGGGTGTAAACCCTGGCGATGACCTACTCTCGCATGGCTTGAGCCACACTACCATCGGCGCAGCTGCGTTTCACCTCCGAGTTCGGGATGGGATCGGGTGGTTCCACAGCGCTAATTTCACCAGGGAGACGGTTGGAGCAGCGCGGTGCGCCAGCTCGGCATTCGTGTCTCCCGTGTCACACGACCAACGGTCGTGTGCTACCGGGTGCAGGCTCCCGAAAACATGGGGCTTGCAAAAAAAGGAAAACCCCACTGCATCTGCAGCGGGGTTTTCGGGGTGTAAACCCTGGCGATGACCTACTCTCGCATGGCTTGAGCCACACTACCATCGGCGCAGCTGCGTTTCACTTCC
>NZ_JBNBBE010000003.1:202406-277505 GCF_050031795.1 Stenotrophomonas sp. SrG | reverse complement strand
TGGTACCGCCTGCGCTCCACGAAGCGCAGGTGGCCTGAACGCCCCTTGAGAGTGTCCAGAAAAACTTGACCACCACAACCCATCCATGGGGGCTTGGCAAAAACATCCATGTTTTTGACAGTCCCGCAAACCCGCCCCCGCCGACCCTCGACGGTGTGTTGGTGGCCACGGAAGATCAACGGCGGTGTCGATCATCTTCATGCGTTACCGGCCGCGGTGGCGCTGCATGCCGTCGTTCGGGAACCGACGCTACCGGACGAGGTTGATTCAGCGTACCCAGCCGGGTACCCGGCCCCACGTTCATTCGGCGTACCCGCTGCGTAGGGACACGCCATGCGTGTCTGATTTTCGTATCCGCACGCGACCATCTGTCGGGGAGGCCGGCGGGCAGCTCCTGTAGGGACTGTCAAAAACATGGATGTTTTTGCCAAGCCCCCAAGGATGGGTTTAAGGCGTGTCCCGTAAGGGGCTGCCCGTCGGCCTCCCCAGCACGGAAAAACTGAAACGCTGCGATTCGCGCCAACCCATCAGCAATCAAAATCACTTCAACGCAGGAACCAGTGTCTCGGGATTGCCATCGTTCGGGGCGGCCGGAATGCCCAGCAGACGTGTCATCAACGGGTAGAGGTCTACGTTGTCGAAGCCGGGCAGGGTGGCGCCCTGTTTGAACGATGGACCGCGGGCGATGAAGATCGCGCGCATCGAGGGCAGGGCGTTGTCGTAGCCGTGCGAACCACGGTCGCCGGGTTTGCGCTCGGCCAGGCGCTCACGGGTCAGCGCGTTCCAGCCTTCGTGCATCTGGCAGATGATCGGCGGGATGCGCGGATTGGAGCCGTACTCCCAGCGCGCCGGCAGCGTCTGCCGCGTCCAGCAGTCGTAGTTCGCGTGCGCGCCCAGCAGGATCGCCTCGGCCGCCGCTTGTTTTCCAGGCAGCGGGGCGAAGCCGATCGACTGGCCCGTCGACACATTGCTGGCGATGGCGGGGTCGACCATGTCTTCCACCGCGATGGTCTGGCCATCGGGTACCTGCGCCATGCCGTGGTCCGAGACCACGATCAGGTTGGTGCTGCCATCCAGGCCGCGTGCCGCAAGGCCGTCGAGCAGGCGACCGATGGCCGTGTCCACCTGGACGATGGCGGCGGCGTACTCGGGGGAATCCGGACCGTAATGGTGGCCGGCCTTGTCGACCTGCTCCATGTACAGGGTGACCAGTCGCGGCGCATCCGCGCCGTCATCGCCGACCCATCGCAACACGTCATCGACGCGGTCGGCGAGGGGCACATCGGGGCTGTAGACCCGCCACTGGCTCGGCCGCACGCCCTGGATGGCCGCCTCGCTGCCTGGCCACGACCAGGTGGCGCTGCGCAGGCCAGCCTTCTCCGCGCCGACCCAGATCGGCTCGCCACCCCACCAGCGCGAATCGGTCACCGCCTCCGGCAGGTTGACCTGGAACCGACCCAGCACCTCTTCCTGCATGCTGTTGTGGATGATGCCGTGGTGGTTCGGGCGCAGCCCGGTGACCAGCGTGTAGTGGTTGGGGAAGGTGAGCGACGGGTACGACGGCGTCATCCAGCGGGCGCGTACGCCGTCGTGCGCGATGCGCGACAGGTTCGGCGTGATGCCACGGTCGAGCATGTCCGCACGCAGGCCGTCGATCGAGACCAGCAGCAGTTTCGGCGTAGTGGCCACAACCGCAGCGGCGCCGGCGGCAGCCGCCGTTGGCGGCGTGGGCGTGGGCGGAGCGCTGGCACAGCTGGTCAGCGCGAGGGCGGCGGCAAGCGCCAGCGAAAGGCGAACGGAAATCATCGGCCCATGATAGTCCGCCGCAGTGACGCGGCGAAGACAACCGATGGCACGGTCAGGCGAACAGCGGCTGCGTGCGCGATTCGAGTTCGAGCAATGCGGCCTTGGTTTCCAGGCCGCCACCGAAACCGGTAAGTGCGCCGCTGCTGCCGATCACGCGGTGGCAGGGCAGCACGATGGGCAGTGGGTTGCGTCCGTTGGCTGCGCCCACCGCGCGGCTGGCCGTGGGCTGGCCGATGTGGCGTGCCAGCTGCACGTAGCTCCAGGTTTCGCCGAACGGAATGTCGGCCAGCGCCTTCCATACGCGCAGCTGGAACCCGGTGCCGTGCGGGGCCAGGGGCAGTTCGAAGCCGCTGCGTTCGCCGCGCAGATACTGCAGCAGCTGGGTGCGCGCTTCGCGCAGCGCATGCGCATCGCGCTGCCACTGTGCGCGGCCCTTGGCGTCGTAGCGGTTGTTTTCGAACAGGATGTGGTGGATGCCCTGGCTGTCGCCGGCGACGGTCAGGGCGCCGATGGGGCTGTCGAAGGTGTCGTAGAGCAGGTTCATGCGGTTACTCCGAAGCGGACGTGGCCAGATGCCACAGGTGCAGCACGGCGTACGCACGCCAGGGCCGCCAGGCCTGCGAACGGGCCTCGGTGGCACGCTCGGTCAGGCGGGTATCACCGCCCAGCACCTGCTGCAGCACCAGGTCGCCGGCGGGGAAGGCATCGGGCAGCGCCAAGGCGCGCAGCGCGATGTAGTGCGCGGTCCACGGCCCGATCCCGGGCAGCGCCACGCAGCGTTCGATGAAGGTATCCAGGCGCTGGCCGGCATGGAAATCCAGCCTGCCGTCGGCGACGGCGGCGGCCACCGCGCGCACGGTGGCCGCTCGGGTGCGCGGCAGGCCGATGCCTTCCAGCGGCGCGTCGGCCAGCTGCTGCGGCGTGGGGAACTGGCGGTCCAGGCCCTCGGGCATGCCGTCCAGCGCGGTGCCGAAGCGGTCTACCACGCGCCGCGCCAGGGTGATGGCCGCGGCCACGCTGACCTGCTGGCCCAGCACGGCGCGCACCGCCACTTCGAAGCCATCCCAACCGCCGGGTACGCGCAGCCCGGGACGTGCGGCGATACCGCGCGCAAGCAGCGGATCCTGGCCGAGCGTGGCGTGCACGATGCGCAGGTCCGCGTCCAGGTCGAAGATGCGCCGCACCCGGCGCACGATGCCGGGGATCGCGCGCGGATCGACCTGGCCCAGCTGCAGCAGCAGCTCGGGCCGGCGCGGGTCGGCGGTGACCCGGATCACCGAGGGGCGTTCGGCCGGGCCGATCACGCGCTGGTAGCTGGTGTCGTCGATCTGCTCAATGCCGGGAATGCAGCGGCGGCGCAGGAAGCCCAGCATCGCGGCAAAATCCAGCGGCGGCCGGTAGCCCAGGCGCAGGGTCAGCGCGCCGTCGGCCAGCACGCCGCGCTGGCGCCGGATCGCGGTGGGCGGCATGCCGCAGCCTTCCACGAACGCGGCGTTGAATCGGCGCAGGCTGTTGTAGCCGGCGGCCATGGCCACGTCGGTGACCGGCAACGCGGTTTCGGTCAGCAGCTGCTTGGCCAGCAGCAGCCGGCGGGTAGCGTGGATCTGCGCCGGGGCCGCGCCCAGCCGCGCCACGAACAGCCGCTGCAGCTGGCGCGCGCTCAGGCCGAGCCGGGCGGCCAGGTCGCCCACCGCCGCATCCTGCAGGAAGCCATCGTGGATCAGCGCCAGAGCACGCTGCAGGGTTTCGTTGCTGAGTGCGTCCTGCGCCTCCGGGGCCAGTTCCGGCCGGCAGCGCAGGCAGGGGCGGAAGCCGGCCGCCGCCGCAGCGGCGGCGGTGGGGTAGTAGTCGACATTGACCGGCTTCGGCGCCGGCGCCGGGCAGACCGGACGGCAGTAGATGCCGGTGCTGCGCACGGCAGTGAAAAACACGCCGTCGAAGCGCGCATCGCGGGCCAGGCGGGCGCTTTCGCAGGCGGCGTAGTCCAGGGGCAGGGCGGTGTCCATGGAGCCCAGTCTATGCGCCCGGCCAGGGCCCGGCTCGCCGTTTTCGGACAGCAATGCCGGGCACGCCTGGTGCGGTTCAGGGCAGGTTCCCGCGATGCCGGCCGGGCGCACTAGACTGTGCCTTCATGTGCCGTTTTCGGCACGCCCTTTGTCTGGAAGCCGGGTGTCCATGCTGCTCAAGTCGTGCGGGTTGTTGCTGTTGTGCCTGGGGCTGGCCGCCTGCAGCCAGCTGGAGAACCCCGGCAACGTCACCGCCGCCGACAAGGCGGTGCGGGCGCAGACCGCCGACGGCGACCACATGGTGTCGTTCAACGCCGCCGATGCACCGCCCGCGCCACCGCCGCCGCCCCGCAAGGGCGAGCAGGGCTGGCCCACGGTAGCGCTGGACAACGGCAAGGCCTGGCTCAGCTGCGACACCGAGTACGCCAACGACGGCGGCGACGGCGCCGCGTTGGAGGCGCTGGACCGGGCGAGCCTGGAAGCGGCCATCGCCCCGTGCGTGGAACGTGGCCTGCTGCGCGTGCGCTACGCGGGCAAGATCAATCCCGGGTTCGCCGAACTGGTGGCGCGGATCGCGCTGGTGGCCGACGCCCAGCGCGTCTCGCGGCGCATCCTGGACCTGGATTCCAGCGGTGGCCAGGTCGAAGCGGCGATCGTCGCCGGTGACCGCATCGGCGAATCCAACTGGACCATCTGGGTGCGCGAAGGCTCGGTCTGCCACAGCGCCTGCGTGTTCGTGCTGGCGGCCGGTGACAACCGGCTGGTGTCGGGCAAGGTCGGCATCCACCGCATGATGCGGATCAGTTCGAAGGCGACCTCGCGTGCCGAGCTCAACCTGGAACTCCACGAGGTCTACGACAACGTCAAGGATTACCTGCAGCGCAACGGCGTGGCCGTCGGCGTGGCCGACCTGATGATGACCGTGCCCAACCGCAGCCTGCGCCTGCTCAGCAGCGAGGAGCTGCGCCAGTTCGGCCTGGACGGCACCAATGCGGTGCAGGACGACCTGGAGCGGATCAAGCAGATGCGCAAGTGCGGCGACGATTTCGTGCGCCGCAAGGACGCGTTCCTGGTCGCCTTCGACCAGGAGTGCAAGCGCGAAGGCAGCGAACTGGACGTGATTACCCGCTGCGGGCAGACGCTCAAACAGCGTTTTGGTTTCCCGGATGCGACCTGCCCGGACGAAAGCCCCTTGTCGGAAATCGATGTGTCCACGCTGTTGCCCACCGGCGGGAAGCCGCGTGATGCGGTGGCCGAACGCACCGCCAGCGACGCCGACCAGCCCCCCGCCGAGGCGGCCGAACGCAACTGACGGCCTGCTCACGGCATTCCCGTAGACTGCAATGCAGTCCACTGCTGCCTACGGTGTCCCGATGCGCGTTCCGCTGCTGCTGTCGCTCCTGCTTCCCGCCGTTGCCCTGGCCCAGACCCCGCCGCCGGCCACCCCGGCCCCGGCGCCCGCGCGCCCCGCACCTGTCGCCCCGGCCGCACCGGCACGCCCGGCATTGACCCCGCAGCAGCAGGCGCAGGTGCAGAAGCAGGACCAGGAAATGGCTGCGGCCGGCTTGAAGGTGGCGACCCTGGTTGACACCGGTCGCGCTGCCGAGGCCTGGAAGGGTGCTTCCGAGGTGGCCCGCAAGTCCGTCACCGAACAGGCTTTCGTGGCCCAGCTCGACGGCGACCGCAAACGCCTCGGCGCGCTGCTCTCGCGCGGGCAGCCAGTCGTGACCAGGGTCAAGTACAAGCCGGGCGCGACCGTGCCCGAGGGCCTCTACATCAACGTCAGTTTCCCCACCAAGTTCGCCAACAACGCCCAGCCGGTCCGCGAGCTGGTGTCGTTCCGTTTCGATGAAGACAAGGTCTGGCGCCTGGCCGGCTACAGCGTCCGCGCCGCCGCGCCCTGACCGCAGGAGAAATGCATGGGTATCGAGATCCAGATGCTGGGTTGGGCCATCGTGCTGGGCCTGGTGCAGGTGATGATCGCCGCAGGCGCGGTCACCCGCGAACGCGGCTTGGCCTGGAATGCCTCGGCCCGCGATGGCGTCGCGCCGCCACCGGGACCGCTGGCTGCACGCCTGCAGCGGGCGCAGGCCAACTTCCTGGAAACCTTCCCGTTCTTCGCCGCCGCCGTGCTGGCGGTAGTGCTCACCCAGCGCCAGGACAGCACCACCGCGCTGGCGGTGCAGCTGTATTTCTGGGCGCGGCTGGTCTACGTGCCGCTGTATGCCGCCGGCATTCCCTACGTGCGCAGCCTGGTCTGGGTGGTTTCGATGCTGGGCATCGTGCTGTTGCTGTGGCGCCTGCTGCACGGGCTGGCGTGAACCGGCGCCGACGCGGCTGATCCAGATCAAGAGCGCGCCTAGCCGCGAGCGGTAAGCTCGGTCGTGGAAACGCAACGGAAACGGATCATGCAGGACGATCGCGGAGTGCAGGCGGTGGATGTGCTGGTGGTGGGCGCTGGGCCAGCGGGGCTGTGTTTCGCCCGCGCGCTGGCCGGCAGCGGCCTGCGGGTGGCGGTGGTGGAGCAGCAGCCGCGCGCGGCGCTGGCCGAGGCCGCCTTCGACGGGCGCGAGATCGCGCTCACCCATGCCTCGCGGCACATCCTGGAGCAGCTGGGCCTGTGGCAGCGACTGGATCCCGCTGAAATTTCGCCGTTGCGCGACGCCAAGGTCATGGATGGGGGTTCACCGTTCGCGTTGACCTTCGCCGCGCGCGACGCGCACGGCAGCGACCTGGGCTGGCTGGTGCCCAATCACCTGATCCGCCGCGCGGCATGGGACAGCGTGCAGGGCCAGGCCGACCTGGAGATCCTCGACCAGTGCAGCGTGCGCGGCATCGTGCCCGGTGAGCGCCACAGCGAGGTGACCCTTGCCGATGGGCGCCGGCTGCAGGCGCGGCTGGTGGTGGCGGCCGACAGCCGGTTCTCGTCCACCCGGCGCATGCTGGGCATCGGCGCGCGCATGCGCGATTTCGGCAAATCGATGCTGGTCTGCCGGATGCAGGTCGAGGTGCCGCACCAGCACACTGCGTGGGAGTGGTTCGGCTATGGCCGCACCATGGCGCTGCTGCCGCTCAACGGCGACCAGGCCTCGGCGGTGATCACCCTGCCACCGCGTGAAATCGAACGGCTGCTGGCGCAGGACGCGGCGACCTTCGGACGCAGCATCAGTGCGTGTTTCGAACACCGCCTGGGGGAGATGACGCCGGTGGCGCGGCCCAATGCGTACCCGCTGGTGGGGGTCTACGCCACTGCCTTCGTGGGCGCGCGCTGCGCGCTGATCGGCGATGCCGCGGTGGGCATGCACCCGGTCACCGCACACGGTTTCAACCTGGGCCTGCAGAGCCAGGACCGGTTGGCCGCGATCCTGCGCCGGGCGGCCGGGCGGGGGAACGATATCGCCGCTCCGGCCGGTCTGGCCGCCTATGAGCGGGGGCACCGGCTGGCCTCACGGCCGCTGTACGAGGCGACCAATGCGATCGCCACGCTCTATACCGATGACCGCCTGCCGGCGCGGGTGCTGCGTCGGGCGGGGCTGCGGCTGGCCCACGGGGTGGCGCCGTTCCGGCAGCTGATTGCCGCGCACCTCACCGGCAGGTGACCACCGTCGGTCCACACCGGTAGGTGACGACCGTTGGTCGTCACACGGGATCAGGGGGCGTCGCTGTCGGCGATGACGTTGATCACGGTGTCGCCGAACTGGACCTGCTGGCCGCCGCGGATCTTGCAGGCCTTGCGCAGCTCCACTTCGCCGTCAACGAGCACCTGGCCGTCGCCGATCACGGTCTTGGCTTCGCCGCCGCTGGTCACCAGGTCGGCCAGCTTCAGCAGCTGCTTCAGTTCCACGTACTCGCTGTCCAGTTCAAATTCGAGGGTCTGCATGGAGCGGGGTATCCTGTGAAGGGGCGCGGAGCGGGGCCGCGCCGAAATCGGGCGCATATTGTGCGCCAGCACGCGGCGTTTACCGCCGCCGCGCTGAAATCTGTACACGTGGTTCAGGATTCATGCGGTATCATCGCGCCCTGAGCGAGTGAATTCTCCTCCGACCGAGCAGCGCCAGGGCACGCGATAAGAAAGGGCGCCCAAAGCGCGGACCATCCCCTTTTTTATGCCACTGCCACGTAAAACGGTAGTGGCTTCGGAGTTCCCCATGTCCCAAGAATCCCCCACGCCGCTGCTGTTCGCAGACCTCGGCCTGTCCGACGCTGTGATGAAGGCTGTTGCCGCCGTCGGCTATGAAACCCCGTCGCCGATCCAGGCCGCCACCATCCCGGCGATGCTGGAAGGCCGCGACGTGCTGGGCCAGGCCCAGACCGGCACCGGCAAGACCGCCGCCTTCGCGCTGCCGGTCCTGTCCAACCTGGATTTCAACCAGACCAAGCCGCAGGTGCTGGTGCTGGCGCCCACCCGTGAACTGGCCATCCAGGTCGCCGAGGCGTTCCAGACCTACTCGTCGGGCATCCCCGGTTTCCGCGTGCTGCCGGTCTACGGCGGCCAGCCGTACGGCCAGCAGCTGCAGGCCCTGCGCCGTGGCGTGCACGTCATCGTGGGCACCCCGGGCCGCGTGATCGATCACCTCGATCGCGGCACCCTGGACCTGTCCGAGCTGAAGACCCTGGTGCTGGACGAAGCCGATGAAATGCTGCGCATGGGCTTCATCGACGACGTCGAAGCCGTGCTGAAGAAGCTGCCGGAAACCCGCCAGGTGGCGCTGTTCTCGGCCACCATGCCGTCGCAGATCCGCCGCATCGCGCAGACCTACCTGAAGAACCCGGCCGAAGTCACCATCGTCAGCAAGACCACCACGTCGGCCAACATCCGCCAGCGTTACTGGTGGGTGAGCGGCATGCACAAGCTGGACGCGCTGACCCGCATCCTGGAAGTGGAACCGTTCGACGCGATGATCATCTTCTCGCGCACCAAGGCGGCCACCGAAGAACTGGCGGAAAAGCTGCAGGCCCGTGGCCTGGCCGCTGCCGCCATCAACGGCGACATGCAGCAGGCGCAGCGTGAGCGCACCATCGGCATGCTGAAGGAAGGCAAGCTGGACATCCTGGTGGCCACCGACGTTGCCGCGCGCGGCCTGGACGTGGAGCGCATCAGCCACGTGCTGAACTATGACATTCCGTACGACACCGAAAGCTACGTGCACCGCATCGGCCGTACCGGCCGTGCCGGCCGCACCGGCGATGCGATCCTGTTCGCCACCCCGCGCGAAAAGGGCATGCTGCGTGCGATCGAGCGCGCCACCCGCCAGCCGATCGAAGAGATGCAGCTGCCGAGCGTGGACGCGGTCAACGACACCCGCATCAACAAGTTCATGAGCCGCATCAGCGATGCGCTCGATGCCGGCGGCACCGATTTCTACCGCGACCTGCTGCAGAAGCTGGAAGGCGAGAAGAACGTGCCGGCGATCGACATCGCCGCCGCGCTGGCCAAGCTGCTGCAGGGCGATTCGCCGTTCCTGCTGACCCCGCCGGTGCGTGGTGCCCGTGAAGAGCGTGCGCCGCACCCGCGTGCCGACCGCAACGACCGTGGCGAGCGCCCGGCGCGTTTCGAACCGCGCTTCGAGCGTGGCCCGCGCCGTGAAGACGACCGCGGCCCGCGTCCGCCGCGTCCGGAAGGCGATTTCGGCGGCAACGACGGTGGCTTCGAACGGGCCCCGCGGCGTGAAATCGCCCCGCGCGGCGAGCCGGAACCCGGCATGGAAACCTTCCGCATCGAAGTGGGCCATGTGCACGGGGTCAAGCCGGGCAACATCGTCGGCGCGATCGCCAATGAAGCCGGGCTGGAAAGCCGCTTCATCGGCCGCATCGACATCCGTGACGACTTCTCGATCCTGGATCTTCCGGCGGAAATGCCGGCCGACCTGCTCAGCCACCTGAAGAAGGTGTGGGTGTCGGGCCAGCAGCTCCAGATGCGCAAGGTCGAGCCGGGTGAAGACACCGCAGGCTCGGGTTCGGCACGCCCGCCGTTCAAGCCGAAGTTCGGCCGCGGCGGCAAGCCGGGCGGTCCGGGTGGTCACCGTGGTCCAGGTGGTCCGGGCGGCAACGACCGTCCCCCGCGTCGTGACGGCTTCAAGCCGCGCGGTCCGCGCAACGGCTGATCGCTCCACATCGCCGCAGCCAGCAACGCCAGCCTTCGGGCTGGCGTTGTTGTTTCAGCTACCTGACCGATCTGACGGCGAAACTTCGCGCCGTTTCAACAAGGCTGGACCTAGCCTGCAATTACAGGGGACTATGCCAAGCACCCATGGGCGCCGGAGGGATCTGCGATGCTGGGAGGCAGCAGGGATGTGGGCAGTACCGCGGTGCCGCATGTGACGCGGGGTTTGACCCTGCGGTTCGTGCTGCTGACCGGCATGGCGGTCGGGCTGGTGGGGTTGTCGGCGCTGATCCAGGAACTGCAGGGCGCCTCCACCGCCTGGATCGTGGGGCAGAGCCATTGGTCGCGCAGCCAGCAGCATGCCTCCTTCGCGCTGGAGCGATACCTCACCTCGGGCAACCCGGCCGCACTGGCCGAAGCGCGCGCGGCGCTGCAGGTGCCGCTGGGTGACCTGGACGCACGCCGCGCGCTGGAACAGGACGACGTGGATCTCGCGCGGGCGCGGCAAGGCTTCCTGCAGGGTGGCAACCAGCCGGGCGACATCAACCGGCTGATCCTGTCGTTCCGCTACCTGGGGCATCTCGGTTACTTCCGCGATGCGGTGCACCTGTGGCAGCAGACCGACCATGGCCTGGCGCAGCTGCAGGCGATGATGGACAGCGCCGAGGCGATGCACGCCGACGGCCGCGTGGAGCCCGCCATGCGCGAAGCATTGCTGGTCCAGCTGCAGGCGTTGGACCGCAGCCTGCAGGCGCAGGCCCGGGCCTTCTCGCTGGCGCTGCTCAATACGGCTTCCATCGTGCGCATGGTCACGCTGGTGGTCGGTGGCCTGTCCGTTCTGCTGATCACCGTGGTTGCCGTGCTGCTGTCACGACGCGTGCGCCATGACCTGATCGACACCGAAAGCCGCTTCCGCGCCGCGTTCTACCAGGCCACGGTGGGCATGCTCAAGCTGGACCACGCCGGGGGCATTGTCGAAGCCAACCAGGCCATGGCCGATATCCTCGGCTATCGCCGCGACGCGCTGCTGGGGATGGAGCTGCCGGAACTGCTGGTGGATGGCGAGCTGGTGCTCGACGAGGCCGGCGAGATCGACTGGCCGCGCCAGCTGCGCCCGGGCGAACTGCGCTTCCGGCATGCCGACGGCGGCCTGCTGTGGGGGCGCTGGAGCGGCACCCTGGTGCGCAGCCCCGGCCGTGAGGTCTCGGTGTTTGCGATCATTGAAGACGTCTCGCAGAACCACGCCCTGGCCCGCGAGGTCGAGCACCACGCCAGCCATGATCCGCTGACCGGGCTGGTCAATCGCCGCGAGATCGAACGCCTGCTGGAACTGGCGCTGCTGGATGTGCGCAGCCATGGCGGGACCCACAGCCTGTGCTACCTGGACCTGGACTATTTCAAGCTGGTCAACGATGGCCTTGGCCACGCGGCGGGTGACCAGTTGCTGCGCGGCTTTGCCGACTACCTGGAAGGTGCGGTGCGCGAAGGGGACTGGGTGGGCCGCATGGGCGGTGACGAGTTCGCGATGTTCCTGGCCGACGCCCGCCAGGAAGAAGCCAAGGAGGTGTTGCAGCGGATCGCACGCAACCTGGGCCAGGCCGGATTCCAGCGCGACGACGGGCTGCCGCGGGTCAGCTGCAGCATCGGGGTGGTCGAAATCACCGCGGAGGTGGCCGATGTGAACTGGCTGATGAGCGCGGCCGACAGCGCCTGCTATGCGGCCAAGCAGGCCGGTCGCAACCGCGTGCATTGTTTCAACGAGAACCGGATGGCGCTGGAGGAGCGGCTGCTGGAAGCAGACCGGCTGGCGCATGTGTCCAGCGCGATCGCCGAAAACCGCATGCTGCTGTACGCCCAGCGCATCGAGCAGGTGGGCGACCCGGGCTTCCTGCATTACGAAGTGCTGGTGCGCATGCGCGGTACCGACGGCCAGCTGCAGGGCCCGGGCGATTTCATGCCGGCCGTGGAGCGCTATGGCATGGGCATGGCGCTGGATCGGCACGTGCTGGGGCTGCTGTTCCGCCACCTGCAGCTGTGCCCGGCGCATGTGCAGCGGCTGGGCCTGTGCAACGTGAACGTATCGGCCCAGTCGATCGCCGAGCCGACGTTCCTGGCCTTCGTCTGCGACCTGCTCGAGCGCAACCGCGGGCTGGCGCGCAAGCTGTGTTTCGAGATCACCGAGACCGCGGCGATCAGCAACCTGGACCAGGCGCGCAGCTTCGTCGAAGGGGTCAAGGCGCGGGGCTGCCGGGTGGCACTGGACGACTTCGGTGCCGGGCTGTCCTCGTTCGGCTACCTGCGCCAGCTGCCGGCGGACATGCTCAAGATCGATGGGGTGTTCGTGCGCGACATGGATATCGATCCGGTCAGCCGTGCCACGGTGCGCGCCATCACCGAAATCGGCCGCGAGCTGCACATGAGCGTGACCGCCGAGTGGGTGGAGTCCGAAGAGATCGCCGCGCAGCTGCGGGCGCTCGGGGTGGAAGGGCTGCAGGGGTATGCCATCGAACGGCCGATGCCGCTGGAAAAGCTCACCCAGCCCTCGCTGTGGCGGGAAACCCCGGTGCCGTCCAGCCGCCTTTCCTGAACTGTGACGTGCACCGGCGCGCCTTCTTGCGATAATCGCCACGGGGACGCCATGCGGTGTGCATGGCGGTGCAGGGCGACAGGGTGATGGTGTGAGGCGCAGCGACGGCGGGATGCAGGGGATGAGCGGGGCCATCAGGTGGCTGACCGGCCTGGTGTGGCTGCTGCTGTCGGCCACGGCGTTGGCCGGCACGGCCCAGGTCGGCCGTGATGTGCTGCTGCTGGGGGCCGCCACCGACCAGCAGGCCCCGCAGCGCCCGTGTTCACCCGAGGTGCTGGCCCATCACCAGGACATCCTTTCGATTCCGGCGCCTGCAGGCGGCTGGTCCGGTGCGCCACAGGCAGTGGATGTGTTCGGGGTGCTGACCGGGGAGGTCCGGATCAGTCACGGCGACCGCCAGATCTGCGGCAGCATGCACGATGCCCGCACCCGGGATTCGCGCTTCCGCGCCGGGGTCGGCATGGTGGTGGTGCCCAAGGCAGGCGAGCGCGAGCCGATCATCGTTTCATGGGCCGCCCCGCTGAAGCCGCGCTGGATTCCGACCGTCCGGCTGGGCGCGCCCAGCCCGGTGCAGCAGAACGATACCGCCCGCCTGCTGGTGCGCGCGGCCTGCATCGCGGTGGCAATCGCTCTGGCGCTGTCGGCGCTGATGGGGTTCGTGACCGCCCGCGACCGCACCTTCCTTTACTACGTGGCGATCTGCGCGGTGTTCGTGCTGTGGCAGGCGGTGCTGGGTGGCCTCAGCGGGTACCCCGAGCCGTGGTTGCCGGTGCACGACCGCGCGTCGTGGTGGCTGGTGGCGCTGAGCACGTTCGCGCTGGCGCTGTTGCTGCCGATCCTGTGGCGGCTCAACGGCGGCGCCCGGTTGTGGCCGGGCTCAGGCAGCGGCCAGCGCGCAGTGCTGTGGGGACTGGTGCTGGCCGGGTTGTGCGTGCCATGGATGGGCAAGGCCGGGCTGGCCTGGATGGCGGCTGCGCTGGAAGCAGTGTTCGTGCTGGGCTGCGTGGTCTGCCTCGGGGTGGGCCTGTGGGCGCTGGTGCAGCGCGATGGCTATGCGGCGGCGGGGCTGTTCGCGCTGGCACCGTGGTGGATCCTGATCATTGCCGACGCGCTGCACGCACACTGGCTGACCGCGTACCGGATCGAGGCGCTGCAGCTGTCGGCGACCTGGTTCCTGATGATGGCCGCCTATGCGCTCAACCTGCGCCTGGGCCGGCTGCGCCAGCAGCGCGACGAGATGCGCCAGCTGGCCGATACCGATGCGTTGACGGGCCTGCCCAACCGCCGCCACGGGCTGCACCTGCTGGCCCGCCATCTGGAACGGGCGGGCGCGGAGCAGCAGCCGCTGGCGATCGGCTTCCTGGACATCGATCTGTTCAAGGACATCAACGACCGCTTCGGCCACGAGGTCGGCGACCAGGTGCTGGTGGCGGTGGCGCGTGGCCTGCGCGGCGCGGTGCGGCTGCAGGACGACGTGATCCGCATGGGCGGCGAGGAATTCCTGGTGCTGCTGCCGGGCGCCAGCCACGGCGCGGCACTGGCGCGGCTGGAAAGCGTGCGCCGGCAGATTCCGACGGTGACCGTGCCGCTGGGCATTTCCGGTCTGGCGGTGACGGTGAGCATCGGGCTGGCGGTGCTGCGCCCGGGCCGTGATGACCTGGCGGGGCTGCTGCGGCGCGCCGACCATGCGATGTACCGGGCCAAGCGCGCGGGGCGCAACCAGGTCTGCGACGGTGAACAGGCGCTGCCGGCGGATGATCCGCTGGTCGCCTGATGCCACGCCGGACGGGGTTTTGCCGGATAATGGCGTGATGACAACCCGACTCAACAAGTTCATTGCCGAAACCGGCTTCTGTTCCCGGCGTGAAGCCGACCGCATCATCGGCGAGCGCCGCGTCACCGTGAACGGCCACCCGGCCGGTACCGGTGCGGTGGTCGGCGAGGGCGACGTGGTGCTGGTCGACGGCCAGCCGCTGCGCGCGCGCGAGGCAAAAAAGGCCGGTGGCCGCCGTCATGTGTACATCGCGCTGAACAAGCCGGTGGGCATCACCTGCACCACTGAAAGTGCGGTGAAGGGCAACATCGTCGATTTCGTCGGCCATGAGCAGCGCATCTTCCCGGTCGGCCGGCTGGACAAGGATTCGGAAGGCCTGATCCTGATGACCAGCAACGGCAACATCGTCAACCAGATCCTGCGCGCGGAGAACAACCACCAGAAGGAATACCTGGTGGCGGTGAACAAGCCGGTGACCGACGAGTTCCTGCGCGGCATGGCGCGCGGGGTGCGCATCCACAATGAAACGACGCTGCCGTGCCGGGCCTCGCGCATCGCCAAGTTCGGCTTCCGGATCGTGCTGCAGCAGGGGCTGAACCGGCAGATCCGGTTGATGGCGGCGGCGTTCGATTACCGGGTGACCCAGCTGCGCCGGGTGCGCATCGACAACGTCAAGATCGGGGCGCTCAAGCCGGGCCAGTGGCGCAACCTGACCGATGCGGAATTGAAGGGGCTGCTGCCGCAGCAGCAGGACTGGTAGGTCCTGCACCGGCGGGTAACCTTTGCCTCGGGTGATCGGGCTAGACTGTGGCCAGCTCCCGGATTCGACCCGCTGCATGATCAAGCCCGAGAAGCCCGTCAACGAGGCGGTTCGCCTGGCGGCACTGTATCGCTACCGCATCCTGGATTCGGAGAAGGAAAAGTCCTTCGAGGATCTGGTGACCATCGCCAAGGCGGTGTGTGGCGCCTCCATGGCGGCGGTCACGCTGATCGACGCTGAACGCCAATGGTTCAAATCCATCCAGGGGACGGAGGCGCAGGAGCTGCCACGCTCGGCGTCGATGTGTGGCCATGCGATCCTGCAGCCGGAACAGGTGATGGTGGTCGAGGACGCGCAACGCGATGTGCGCTTCCACGACAATCCCATCGTGACCGGTGACCCGAAGGTGCGCTTCTACGCGGGGGCGCCGCTGGTGAGTACGGAGGGGTTGCCGATGGGCACGCTGTGCGTGTTCGATCCGCAGCCGCAGCGGTTGGATGCGCAGCAGACCGAGGCGCTGGCGGCACTGTCGCGGCAGGTGATGCTGGTGATGGAGTTGCGCCGGTTTGCGCTGGACATCCAGACGCACATGGTGGAGCGCGACGATTACGAGCGGTTGCTGGGCGAGTACCACGATGTGCTGCTGGCGCAGAACGCGGACCTGGCCGAGCAGAGCCGGACGGATGTGCTGACGGGACTGCCGAACCGGCGGGCGATGGCGGTGGCACTGGATGCGTCGGTGTTGGATGCGGACGGCCAGCCACGACAGACGGCGGTGGCGCTGGTGGATATCGATCATTTCAAGCAGATCAACGATTTCAACGGGCACGCGACCGGCGACCGGGTGCTGGCGGAGTTGGGGGTGCTGCTGCGGGCGCAGTTCTCGGGCCGCGGGCTGGCGGCGCGCTATGGCGGGGAGGAGTTCGTGGTGCTGATGCCCGATACGGACCTGCGCACGGCGGAACTGCAGTGCGATTTCCTGCGGATGGCGGTTTCCGACCTGCCGCTGGGGTTTCCGGTGACGGTCAGTATCGGGGTCGCGGCGCATCGTTCAGGTGACACCGTGGAGCAGACATTGGAGCGCGCCGATGCCGCCTTGTACCGGGCGAAGGGCAACGGGCGGAATCGGGTTGAGTTGGCGCCCTGAGTTTTAGAGCCTTGGTCTGCGGGCGTGCCTGGTTTGGCTGGCGGGTGTGGGTTTGCGGGACACGCTGCAAGTCCCGCTCCGCGGCCCGGCCCAGCCGCCAGCGGCTGTGCGTTCAGTCGCACGCGAGGCAGTGCCTCGCAAGCAGTGCGCCTTCACCCATGTAAGCTCGTTCGCGCCATCCATGGCGCTCTACGGTCCCGCAAACCCACCCCCGCCAGCCTTTGACAGTGTGCCGGTGATTCGCTGAAAAGCCGTAGAGCCCTGCCGTGCCCGGCGGCTTTGGCGTGACGATTGACGGGGTCAATTGCGCCATCAATCGCAATACCTGCGACCTATCGCTGTCATCCTGCACGCCTGTTTCCCTGCGGAGTCCTTCCGTGCTGCAGACCCTCGCCATTTCCAACTACCGTTCCCTGCACGATCTGGTCGTGCCGATGGGGGCATTGAACCTGGTCACCGGTGACAACGGCAGTGGCAAGTCCAGCCTGTACCGCGCGCTGCGGCTGCTGGCCGATACGGCGCGGGGAGGAGTGACGCCGTCGCTGGCGCGGGAGGGCGGGTTCCAGTCGGCGCTGTGGGCCGGTCCGGAGCGGTTGGACCGGCGGATGCTGTCGGGCGAGGTGCCGGTGCAGGGCGGGCCGCGGCAGGCGTCGGTGGCGCTGCGGCTGGGTTTTGCGGCGGATGATTTCGGGTATGCGATCGATCTGGGCTACCCGGTGGCCGATTCGCATTCGATGTTCAACCTGGACCCGCAGATCAAGTGCGAGAGCATCTGGGCCGGGCCGTTCCTGCGCAGCAGCAACGTGCTGGTGGAGCGGCGCGGGGCGATGGTGCGGCGGCGCAGTGGGCGCAGCTGGGAGGTGCTGGAATCGAACCTGTCGGTGCACGAAAGCCTGTTTACGCAGGTGGCCGATCCGCAGCGGATGCCGGAGGTGCTGCGGCTGCGCGAGACGCTGCGCAGCTGGCGCTTCTATGATCATTTCCGCAGTGACCGGGATGCGCCGGCCCGGCAGGCGAGCCTGGCCACGCGTACGCCGGTGCTGAGCCACGATGGGCATGACCTGGCGGCGGCGTGGCGGACGATCGTGGAGATCGGCGATCCGGATGCACTGGCGGCAGCGCTGGACGATGCGTTCCCCGGGGCGCGGGTCTACATTGAGCCGAGTGAGGATCACCTGAGCCTGAAGTTCCACCAGCCCGGTCTGCTGCGGCCGCTGGGTGCGGCGGAGCTGTCCGACGGGACCTTGCGCTATCTGTTGCTGATCGCGGCGCTGCATACGCCGCGCCCGCCGCCGTTGATGGTGCTCAACGAGCCGGAAACCAGCCTGCATCCGGACCTGCTGCCGGCGCTGGGGCGGTTGATCATCGGGGCGGCGGCGCGCAGCCAGGTGTGGGTGGTGTCGCATGCCAGCCGGTTGATCGCGGCGCTGCGCGAGGCAGAGTCGTGCACGTCGATCGCGCTGGAAAAGCAGATGAGCCGTACGACGCTGGTGGGCCAGGGCGTGCTGGACGCGCCGGCATGGTACTGGCCCGAACGCTGATGCCGGAAGCGTTGGCCCGTAAAAAGTGGATCGGTTAACGGATTGGTGAAATGGATCGGTGAAATGGATCGGGAAAACGGATCGGGAAAACGGATCGGGAAACGGATCGGGAAACGGATCGGGAAACGGATCGGGAAAACGGACCGGAAAACGGATCGGTAGAGCGGACTGTTAGTCCGCTGCTTTTCGCGCGAAAGGCAGCCGACTAACAGTCGGCTCTACCCGTCGGCTCTACCCGCCGGCTCCACCCGTCGCGCGGGTTCCGGTTCTTCACTCGGCGATGTTGCGCGCTTCGGCGGTGCCCAGGATCTCGGGATGCTGCACTTTCTTGCGCCGGTTCAACAGCGGGTGCAGGAAGACCGCGCCGACGATGATCGCCACGCCGGCATAGAACAGCGGGGTGAGTTCACGCTGTTCGCTCAGCAGGACCATGGCCAACAGGATCGCGTAGACCGGTTCGAGGTTGGTGACCAGCTGCACGGTGTAGGCGCTGAGGTGGCGCAGCGCGACCAGCGCCAGGGCGAACGGCAGCAGGGTGCACACGCCGGCCAGGGCCAGCAGCAGCACCCCGTCGCGCAGGTCGGGTATCACCCACAGCGGGCTGGCCAGCGCGGGCAGCAGGAACGGCAGCAGCGGGGCGAGCAGGGTCAGGGTGACGGTGCCGGCGCCCAGTTCCACCGCGGTGACGGTGAGTGGGTCGGCGTGGCTGACCAGCCGCTTGTTGAGCGAGCCGAAGATGGCGACCAGCAATGCGGACATGGCGCCGACCAGCACGCCCACGCGCATGCCGTCAGGCACGCCGCCAACCACCATGCCCACGCCCGGCAGCACGGCGATACCGAAGGCCAGTTCGCGCAGCTGGAAGGGGCGCTTGGCGACCCAGGGTTCGATGACGGCGGTGAACACCGGGGCCAGCGCGATGCAGGTGGCCGCCACCGAGGCATTGGCCAGCTTCACCGCGCCGTAGAAGGTGAGCCAGTGCAGGGCGACCAGCGCGCCCACGCCGCAGTAGCCGGCGAACAGGGCGGGGGAGAGTTGGCGCAACCCGCGCCAGACGCGCGGCAGCAGGGCCAGCATGGCCACCACCAGCAGCATGCGCCACCACACCAGCGGCAACGCGGGCAGGCTGATGAGCTTGCCGAGGATGGCGGTGATGCCCCACAGCAGCACGCAGAAGTGGATTTGCAGCAGCGCTTTGCGGGTGTCGGTCATCGGCATCCGCGTATTGTGCGTCAATCGGCAAGGCCCCGATAGCGCGGGGCCTTGCCCGGCCCTACGCGCCGACCTGCTGCAGTTGTTTCCGCAGCGCCACCGCGGCGCCCGGGTTGCGGTGCTTGGCGGCGCCGATGAACAGCATGTACACCTCGCGCGGCCCACTGGCGGGGGCGTCGGCCGTGATGTGCGGCAGGTCGGGGTTGTCGTCGCCACGCGCCCAGCGCATCGCGCGCAGGCACCACTGTTCCAGCGTGCGCTCGGGGTAGCCGGCACGCAGGTTGGCGCGCGACTGCATCAGCCTGGCGTAGATGAAATCCGCGGTGGGGTCGGCAAAGCTGGGGTAATCGGCCGAGCCGCTGAACACCAGGGCCGCGCCGTGCGCGCGCGCCACGGCCACCAGCTCCGGCGTCCACGCCGCGGCATTGCGCACTTCCAGTGCGTGCCGGAGCAGCTGTCCATTGGCCTTGCCGGGCAGGGCATCGAGGAACCGATCGAACTCCTGTGCACCCGCCGGATGGGTATCGCCAAACTGCCACACCAGCGGGCCCAGGCGATCCTCCAGCGCGGTGATGCCGTTGATGAAGTTGTCGGCGCGTGCGCCGGCCGCCGCCAGGTCGTGGGTCTGGGTGATCGTGCGTGGCGCCTTGGCGGAGAATTTGAAGCCCGGCGGGGTCTGCTCGCGCCACTGCGCGTACACCGCCGGCTTCTGCGCGCGGTAGAAGGTGCTGTTGATCTCGATGCAGCCAAGCTGGCGGCTGGCATGCGCCAGCTCCTCGCGCTGCGGCAGGCCGGCGGGGTAGAACGTGCCACCGCGCCAGGCCGGGAACACCCAACCGCCGATGCCGGTATGAATCGGTCCGGGAACAGCGTGCTTCAAGCGTCGGTCTCCTTCCAGGGGTCGTAGCTGCCGAACCACCACAGGTGGCCCTCGAGGTCGCGGCAGGCATAGCCGCGGCCGCCGTAGTCCTGGTCGGCGATATCGATCGCCAGCTCGGCCCCGGCGGCGACCGCGCGCTCGTAGTGGGCATCGGGGTCGGTCACGATGACGCAGGCACTCTGGGTTTCGCGGCCCTCGACGTCATCGGGTTGCACGATGAGCTTGCCCCAGTCGCCGCCGTTGTCGACCGAGCCGAGCATGATCATGCCGGAGCCGTACACCAGCTGTGCGTGGTACACGAGGTCGCCTTCGGCGTACACGGCCTGCGCGGTGAACCCGAACGCACGCTCCAGCCAGGCGATGGCCGCGCGCGCGTCGCGATAGCGCAGGCAGGGAATGATGGTGGAACCGCGGTCGGTGGGGACGGTCATGCGGGTGCTCCGGGGTGGGCGGCTTCTGGCACAGGCGAGCCTGCGGCCGGCCGCGTTACCATCGCGCGAAACCTGGCGTAACCGACCCGTCGGTGGCCTCGACGCCCCTGCAACATGCAACCGGAGACACTGATTGAACACATCCTGGATCGGAGGCCTTGTGCTGCTGGCGTGCGCACCCCTGGCGTCGGCAGCCGTGCCGGCCGAACTGCAGCGGCTGGATGCCACGGTGGAACGCGTGCGCAGCCAGTTCGACATTCCCGGCATCGCGGTGGCGGTGGTCAAGGACGGCCAGGTCGTCTTCGAGCGCGGCTATGGCGTACGCGAGCTGGGCAAGCCGGCACCGGTCGAGGCCGACACCCTGTTCGCCATCGCCTCCAACACCAAGGCGTTCACGGCCACCTCGCTGAACCTGCTGGCCGAGCAGGGCAAGCTGAAGATGGACGACCGGGTGATCGACCACCTGCCGTCGTTCCGCATGTCCGATCCGTACGTGACCGGCGAAATGCGCATCCGCGACCTGCTGTCGCACCGCAGCGGGCTCAGCCTGGGCGCGGGCGACCTGCTGTTCTGGCCGACCACCACCTACAGCAACGCCGAGGTGGTGCAGCGGCTGGGCAAGGTGCCGCTGAAAGCCGGCTTCCGCGACCGCTACGCCTACGACAACATCCTGTATGCGGTGGCGCAGCAGGTGATCGAACAGGTTTCCGGGCAGTCGTATGCGGACTTCCTGCAGCAGCACATCTTCACCCCGGTGGGCATGGCCGGCACCCGCTTCAATGCCGACCACCTGAAGCCGGGCGACAAGGCCGCCACCGGGCATGCCAAGTTCGACTTCACCGACCTGCGCACGGTGGCGCCGCTGACCTGGTCCAACAACGCCGGCGCGGGCGGGGTGTATTCCAGCGTGCACGACATGGCGCGCTGGATGAACGTGCAGCTGGCGCAGGGCAAGCTGGAAAACGGCACCGCGCTGTTCAGCCCGAAGAGCCAGCAGGCGATGTGGCAGATGATCACCCCGCAGGTGGTGCCCGAACCGAGCGTGCCGGCCCTGGCTGCCGCGCGCCCGAACTTCGCCGGCTACGGCGAGGGCTGGAGCCTGAGCGACTACCGGGGCCAGAAGCTGGTGTGGCACACCGGCGGTTGGCCGGGCATGGTGTCGCGGGTGACGTTGGTGCCGGAGCAGAAGCTGGGCATCGTGGTGCTGACCAACCAGGAAGTGGGCGCGGCCTTCAACGCGGTCACCATGGACGTGCTGGACGCCTATCTCAAGGCGCCGGCCACCGACTGGGTGGCGGCGTATGCCGCGGCGGTGGCCAAGGCGCAGGACAAGGCCGATGAGGGCTGGGCGGCGCACCAGGCGGCACGCGATCCGAAATCCACGCCGTCGCTGCCGCTGGCCCGCTACGCCGGCACCTACCGCGACCCGTGGTATGGCGAGGTGTTCGTCGAGCAGCGTGCCGGCAAGCTGCGCCTGCGTTTCGGCAGGACGGCGCAGCTGGTGGGCACGATGGAGCACTGGCAGCACGATACGTTCATCGTGCGCTGGGACGACCGCTCGCTCAACGCCGATGCGTTCGTGAACTTCAGCCTGGATCCGGACGGCAAGGTGCGCGAGGTGCGCATGCAGGCGGTTTCGTCGCTGACCGACTTCAGTTTCGATTTCCAGGACCTGGTGTTGACCCCGTGAAAACAAACGGCAGGCTGCGGTGGGATAATCGCGGCCTGCCTGTTTTCCAGGAAATGGAATGTTCCGCTGGTTCGAGTCGCTGATTCCCGTATTTCCGCCGATCGACGCGCGCATGCCGCCGCGCCGCGTGCTGCCGTTCTACCTCCACTACCTGCGCCCGGTCTGGCCGGTGCTGCTGGCCACGTTGATCGCCGGGCTGCTGCTGGCGCTGGTGGAAGTGGCCATGTTCGATTTCCTCGGCCGCATCGTCGACATGGTCAGCGAGCAGCCGGATGCGGGCTTCTTCGCCCGGCACGCCGACACGCTGCTGTGGATGGCAGCAATCACGCTGGTGGCGCGGCCGGTGCTGGTGGGCCTGCACAACCTGCTGGTCAACCAGGCCATCGTGCCGGGGTTGAGCAACCGGTCGCGCTGGCTGATGCACAACTACGTGGTGCGCCAGAGCCTGTCGTTCTTCCAGAATGATTTTGCCGGCAGCATGGCCAACCGGGTCATGCAGACCGGTACGTCGCTGCGCGAGTCGGCGGTGCAGATGGTGGATTCGCTGTGGTACATCGTGGTGTACACCGGCACGGCGCTGTACCTGTTCGCGCAGGCGGACTGGCGGCTGATGATTCCGCTGGTGCTGTGGTTGGCGGCCTACGTGGTGATCATGGTGTACTTCGTGCCGCGTGCGAAGGAGCGTGCCTGGATCGCGTCCGAGGCGCGCTCCAAGGCGATGGGCCGGATCGTCGATGGCTACACCAACATTCCCACGCTGAAGCTGTTCGCCCACGGCGGGCGCGAGCAGGCCTATGTGGCCGAGGCGATCGAGGAACTGGCGGTCAAGCACCGCCGCCAGACCCGGATCACCACCGGCATGGACCTGACCATCGCGATCGTCAACGGCTTCCTGATCGCCGGTACCTGCGGGCTGGCGCTGTGGCTGTGGAGCCACGGCAACATCACGGTGGGCGCGATCACGCTGGCCACGGGCCTGGTGATCCGCATCCACAACATGTCCGGTTGGATCATGTGGACGATCAACGGCATCTTCGAGGACATCGGCACGGTGCAGGACGGCATCACCACCATTTCGCAGCCACTGAGCGTGCAGGACCGCGCCGATGCGGTGCCGCTGGTGGTGCACGAAGGCGGGGTGCAGTTCGATGACATCCATTTCCACTACGGCAAGCAGGGTGGGGTGATCGCCGGGCTGGACCTGAGCGTGAAGCCGGGCGAGAAGATCGGCCTGGTGGGCCCGTCGGGCGCGGGCAAGTCGACGCTGGTAAACGTGCTGCTGCGCCTGTACGACCTGGAAAGCGGGCACATCCGCATCGATGGCCAGGACATCGCGGCGGTCACCCAGGAAAGCCTGCGTCGGCAGATCGGCGTGGTTACGCAGGACACGTCGCTGCTGCACCGCTCGATCCGCGACAACCTGCTGTACGGGCGGCCTGACGCCACCGAGGAACAGCTGCGTGCGGCGGTGGGCAAGGCGCGCGCTGCCGCCTTCATCGACACGCTGCGTGATGCCGAAGGGCGGCAGGGTTATGACGCGCACGTGGGCGAGCGCGGGGTGAAGCTGTCCGGCGGCCAGCGACAGCGCATCGCGATCGCGCGGGTGCTGCTCAAGGACGCGCCGATCCTGGTGCTGGACGAGGCGACCTCGGCACTGGATTCGGAAGTGGAAGCGGCGATCCAGGACAACCTGGACGAGCTGATGGCGGGCAAGACGGTCATCGCCATCGCGCACCGCCTGTCCACCATCGCGCGCATGGACCGGCTGGTGGTGATGGACCAGGGCCGTATCGTGGAAACCGGCACGCACGCCGAGCTGGTCGCAGCGGGTGGGCTCTATGCGCGCCTGTGGGCGCGGCAGACCGGTGGGTTCGTCGCGGCGGACGCTGGATAAGGCAACGTCAACGTCCAACGTCAACATCAGCGTTTCAGTTGTTCCATGCTGGGCAGGCCGGCGGGCAGCCCCTTACGGGACACGCCGTAAACCCATCCATGGGGGCTTGGCAAAAACATCCATGTTTTTGACAGTCCCTACAGGGGCTGCCCGCCGGCCTGCCCCTCGGGCATCGTGATCGGCGGAGAGAAGAGCAGCGACGCATGGCGTCGCTCTACGCGGTAGGGTCGGTTCCCAAACGACTGCCAGGACGAATGCAACATCCGATGACGCATGAAAATAATCGAAACCCGTAGAGCGACGCCCTGCGTCGCTGCTCTCCGTTCCGCCCCGCGCAATGCATGAGGGGAGGCCGGCGGGTAACCTCCGTAGGGACTGTCAAAAACATGGATGTTTTTGCCAAGCCTACAAGGACGTACTTGCGGCGTGTCCCGTAGGGGGTTGCCCGCCGGCCTCCCCAGCACGTAACAACCGAAACGCTGCTCTACAAAAACAAACGGCCCGGAATTCACCGGGCCGTTCGACGTCGTGTACCGACCAACGGTCGGCACCTACCGTTGGTCACTCGATCGGCTGGTCCAGCATGAGCTGGCGTGCGAAGCGCACCGGCGGGGCGCCGTAGGACAGCATCTGGTCGTGGTAGGCCTTCAGGTTGAACTTGTCGCCCTGCTTTTCCTGCACCGCCTTGCGCGTGTCGAAGTGCTCCTGCGCGCCGACGAAGTAGGTCGGCAGCTGCGCCGAGGTCAGCTGCGCGCGCACCCACTTGCCCGATGCCTCGCTTTCCTGCTGGAACGCATCGTGGGTCATCAGCTGCATCGCCTGCTCGCGCGTCCAGTTGTCCACGTGCACGCCCTGGTCCAGGATCGCGTTGGAGATCGTGCGCAGGTAGAACTTCAGCTGCACCAGGTGGAACAGCGGATCGTTGTCCAGGTAACCCTGCTCCTGCATCATCCGCTCGGTGTACACCGCCCAGCCTTCGGCGAACAGGCCCGAGCGCAACACCGCACGCAGGGTCGACGGGAACTTGCCCGAATGCCAGCCTTCCAGGTAGTGGCCCGGGGTGCCTTCGTGGATGCTCAGCAGGTGGATCATGCGGCTGTTGTATTCGCGCAGGAACGAATCGACCTGCTTGTCGGTCCAGTCGTCCGGAATCGGCGACACCGCGTAGAAGGTCTTCAGGTTCTTGTCCAGCGGACCCGGCGAATCGCAGTAGGCCACGGCCACGCCGCGCTGGAATTCGGGCATCAAAATGATGTCCACCGGCGCGTCGGGCAGGGTCATCAGGTCATGCTTGCGCACGAACTCGGTGGACTGCGCCAGCGCTGCCTTGGCATCGTCGACCACCTTGTCGCGCGCCGGCTTGTCGGCGTAGGCCAGCTCCAGCGCCGCTTCGATCGCCGCCTGCTGCTGTTCGTCGCTCGGATTTGCCGGCAGCGCCGGGGCGCCCGGCTTGCCGTTCAGCACCGTCTGCGCGATGCCGTACATGTCCTGGCGCACGCGCTTGAGTTCGGCGCGCGCGCGTTCGCCGATCTCGGCGCGCGACAGCGACGAGTTCAGCGCGAACTTCAGCTTCTGGTCGTACAGCTCGGCACCGATGCGGAAATCGCCCTTGGCGTTCGGCACCAGCGTCTTGTCCAGCCACGTCTGCTGTTCGTCCACCGCCTTCTTCAGGCCGTCGATGGCGGCCTGCAGGCGCTTGCCATCTTCGGCCGGCAGTTCGCCGATGTGGGGCGTGATGAAGGTATCGACGATGCTCAGGATGCCCTTGTTCTGCTTGGACACCGTTTCGGCGTGGATCTTCGGCACGCGGGCCGGGTCCAGGTTCTCGCGGGCCTGGGCGAAGATCTGCGGCAGCTTTTCCATGCGTGCGGTGGCCGACTTCAGGCGGTCGGGCAGCGGCGCGAACTCACGCGCCATCAGGCCGTACAGCGCGCTGCCTGCGGTGCCGTTGTAGATCTGCGGATCCCACTTGGACGCCTGCAGCACTTCGGCGTTCCAGATTTCGGACTGCAGCTGGTTGCGCAGGATGGCCGCATCCACCTGGTTTTCGCGCGAGAGCTTGCTCACCTCGACCTTGTCCAGTTCGCCGAGCAGGCCTTTGTAGGCGGTCAGCATCTTCTGCTGGCCGGCCGCGCTCAGGTCGTCGATCTCGCTGTCGTAACGGTGATCGCCGATCTGGGTGGCGCTGATCGGCGACAGCTGCATCCAGGTGTCCAGGGCACGCTTGGACAGGTCGGCGAAGGCGGCATCCACGGCCGCATCGGCGGCGGGGGCGGTGGCCGCGGTACCAGCCGGGGCGGTGGGGGCGTCGGCCTGCTGGCAGCCACCCAGGGCGGCGATCAGGGCAAGGGCAAGAAGATGCTGGCGCATCGGCGATCCTGTGCTGTGGACAATCGCCCAGCATAGGCGCTGCTGGCGGGCGACCGCCCGTGCCATTGGATTACCATGGGCCTTTCCCGCCGGGAGGTGTGCCATGCAGTACGAGGGAAGCTGCCATTGCGGGCAGATCGCGTTCGTGGTCCAGGCCGAGGCCCCCATCACCGAAGTGGTGGACTGCAACTGCTCGCTGTGCCGGCGGCGTGGTGGTCTGCTGTGGTTCGGCCCGCGCACGGCGTTGAGCCTGAACACGGACCCTGCGCAGCTGGCCACCTACCAGTTCAACAAGCACCACCTGCAGCATCATTACTGCCGTGAGTGCGGCATTGCCCCGTTCAGCGAGGGCGTGGACCCGCGCAGCGGCCAGGCGATGGTGGCAGTGAATGTGCGCTGCCTGCCCGGGTTGGAACTGGGTGGGCTGAAGATCAATTTCTACGATGGAGCCAGCGTGTGACGACAGGGACGATGTGGCGCAGCGGCGCCTGGGCAGGGATGCTGCTGGTGGCGCTTGCCGGATGCAGTGGCAAGCAGCACGCGGAAATGGCCAATGCCGGCGCCGCCGGTGCGGTGGCCTCGCCGGAAGGTGCGGCCCTGGCGTATGAGCACGAGGTGGACATCCAGCTCGATGCCGCGCAGATCGGGCCGCGGGTGAAGCAGATCAGCGAGGCCTGCCAGTCCAGCAGGTTCGGCGATTGCGCCGTGCTGCAGGTCGGCCAGCAGGGCGGCGAGTATCCGTCCGGCTCGATCCGGGTACGGATCGCGCCCAAGGGCGTGGAGCCGTTGATCGGGCTGGCCGGGCAGGGCGGCGACGTCGCCTCGCGCAACACCCAGGCCGAAGACCTCGCCCAGCAGGTCGCGGACACCGCGCTGACCAAGGCCCGCCTGCAGAAGGAACACGAACGCCTGCTCGCCTACCAGGACGACAAGGGGATCAAGGTCGCCGACCTGCTTGTCATCACCCAGCGCCTGTCCGAAATCGAGGCAGGGCTGGAGCAGGCCAACAAGGACGCCGCCAACCAGCGGCGGCGGATCGACACCCAACTGCTCACGCTGCGCTTCCAGACGCCTGCTGGCCAGCGCAGCCGCAGCGAGATCGGCGAGGCGCTGGGCGACTTCGGCGCGACCGTCACCAGCAGCGTGGCCTTCGTGATCCGCGCGGTGGCCGCGCTGCTGCCGGTGACGCTGGTGCTGTGGCTGCTGGGCTGGGTTGGGCTGAAACTGTGGCGTCGGCGCCGTCGGGCTTCGTCCATGCCGTGACGCGTATGCACCAACGGTGCATACCTACCGGTGGGTTGCCACGTCAGCCCTCGTCGGTTTCGTACTCGACGAACACGTCCAGTTCCAGCGCCAGCTCCTGCACGGCATCGCGCACCTTCTGCGCGGTGCTTTCATTGCCAACCTCGACCTCCAGCTCATGCGTGCCCGGCCCGATGTCATCGGACAGGCCGGCCGAGCTGGAATCGTCATCGTCCATGTGCGGCATCAGGTCGTCGGTTTCCTCGACGTGCTCGATGCCCTCGATGCTCTGGAGCAGGTCGCTGATGGCGCGCGCATCGTCTTCGGTACCGGTGATCCTGAGTCGCAGCATGGCCATGGGAAGGTCTCGTGGGAGTAGGGATTCCACCGTAGCGATGCGCCGGGCAAAAGCGGGTGAATGCCCGGCCGGCGGTCGGGCGACATTCACCCGCCGGTAGCTCACGACCGTTGGTCGTGAGGCGTTTGGTCGTGAGGGCGGTTCAACAATTCATCCGGCAACGCCGGCACCGGCGTACGTTCATCCTGGGCTTCGCGCTTGAGCCAGTCCATGAACGCCACCGCCGTCGGGCTGAGCGGCCGGTGTTCGGCGTGCACGATGTAATACGCATAGCGCGCCTTCAGCGCCGGCCCGGGCAGGCGCACCAGTTCATAGCGCTGCAGGTACGGCTGGGCGATGTGCTTGCGCGCCAGCACTGCGCCGATGCCATACACCGCCGCGCGCATCGCATCGGTGCTGTCGCTGAAGATGTGCTGCGCGGTCAGGTCCAGGCCGCGCACGCCGGCGGCCCGGAACCAGTCGCGCCAGCCCTGCGGTGACATGTCGCTGACCAGCGGCAGCGTGGCGATCTGCGCGGGCTCACGCAGCGCCGACACCCCCGGCAGGGCCGGTGACGCCACCGGGCACAGCTCGTCGTCCATCAGGTGGTGGGCGGCCAGGCCCGGCCACTGGCCCAGTCCGTAACGGATGCCCAGTTCCGGACCGTTCTCGTCGAAGCGGACCAGTTCGCTGCTGGTCTGTAGCTCGATGCGCATGCGCGGATGCAGGCGAGTGAAACGCGGCAGGCGCGGCACCAGCCAGCAGTACGACAGCGAGCGCAGGGTGGTGATCCGCAGCGGCACCACATCGGCCTGCGGGTGCAGGTTGCCGGCCACGGCGTTGGTGTCGCTCAGGGCGGCGGCGGCGGCGTCGGCCAGCTGGCGGCCTTCGGCGGTCAGGCGCACGCCACGGGCATGGCGCTGGAACAGCACCGTGCCCAGCAGTGCTTCCAGCCGCCGCACGTGGTGGCTGACCGCGCTGGCGGTGAGGTGCAGCTCCTCGGCGGCATGGGCGAAATTCTGGTGGCGCGCGGCGACCGCGAACACCCCCAGCGCGGGCAGCAGGGCAGGGCGCAGGATCATGGCGAGACCCAAATCATATTTGTGGCTTGCAGGGATACTACGCGCTTGTCGAGGCGCCGCGGCAGGTAGATGCTGCGTGTCTGATCCCTGGAGCCCGCGCCATGTTGCTGCCCGTCACCGCTGCCGTCGCTGCCCGTTCCTGCCGTGCCGGGAGCCGCCCGTGAGCGGCGCGCCGGTGAGTGCGGGGGCGATCGAGCGCGACTGGCGCACGCCGCTGGAGCTGACCGTGCTCGGCGCGATCTGGGGCTGCTCGTTCCTGTTCATGCGCGTAGCGGTGCCGTCGTTCGGGCCGTATGCGCTGGTGGAAGTGCGGCTGCTGCTGGGCGCGCTGGTGCTGCTGCCGTTCCTCTGGCAGGCGCGCGCGCAGTTCCCGGCCCGGCGCTGGCTGTGGCTGGTGCCGATCGGCCTGATCAACTCCGCCATTCCGTTCGTGCTGTTCGCCTGGGCCGCGCAGCGCGCACCGGCCGCGATCGGCGCGATCTGCAACGCGATGACCGTGCTGTTTGCCGCGCTGATCGCGTTCCTGTTCTTCGGCGAGAAGATCGGCATGCGTCGCGCGATTGCGCTGCTGGTCGGCTTCGGCGGCGTGGTGGTGCTGGCCACGGCCAAGGTGTCCGGGCTGAGCATCGGCGCGGCGGTGATTGCCGGTTCGCTGGCTGCGCTGCTCTACGGCTTGGGCGTGAACCTGGTCAAGCGCCACATGACCGGCCTGCCGCCAGCGGCGTCGGCCGGCGCCACGCTGGGCAGCGCGGCGCTGCTGATGCTGCCGATGGCGCTGACCCACTGGCCGGACGCGCCGATTCCGGCCGTGTCGTGGGCGTGCGCGGTCGCGCTGGGGGTGGTCTGCACCGGCTTTGCGTTCCTGATGTTCTACCGCCTCATCGCGCGGATCGGCCCGGCGCGCGCCTCCACCGTGACCTATCTGGTGCCGATGTTCGGCGCGCTGTTTGCCTGGCTGTTCCTGGGCGAGCCGGTGACCTGGGCAATGGTGGTCGCCGGCGCGTTGATCCTCGGTAGCGTCGCGGCCAGCCAGAAGCGCTGACGCGACGCGGCATCCCTTACCGCACGGGCACGGGGATGTTGCACAGGTCGATATGCCCGGCGGCGCGCTTGTAGAAGTCATCCACGCGGTTGCGCCGCGCTTCGACCGTATCGGCGAAGGTCTTTGAATCGGTGCGCAGCACCTGCAGCGTCGGTCGCTGCGCTACCGGCAGGTCGCTCACCCGCTGGATCGAGCGGATCGCGGTGCGCTGCGAAGCGTCGGCGTAGAAGCCCATCGGGGCCGGTCCGCGCGGCAGCGCGCTGAGCAGCTCCATGCCCTTGAGCACCCGGCCGACCACGGTGATGTTGCGGTCCAGCTGGCGCGGCGACTGGCCGGTGACCACATACAGCTCGGCGCCGATGCTGCTGTCTTCGTCGTTGTTGCGGCCGGCACCCAGCGCGCCGTAGCAGTGCGCCAGCCAGGTCTTGCCGTCCTGCCGGTCCTGGCCCACCGCGAAGCCGTCGACGAAGCCGGTCTGGTCGGCCCAGCCGTCGCGATCGGGCAGCACGCTGACCTTCAACCCTTTGCTGTCGCGCTGGAACTCCGCCGGCAGCTTGCGCTTGGCCGAGCCCAGCGGCTTGGCCGTGGCCGCGTCGTCGGCATCGGCATCGCCGAACTGCACCACGAAGTTGTCCTGCGCCCGGTAGATGCTTTCGCCATCCCAGAAATGCTCATGGGCCAGGGTCTGGATGTTGGCCACGTGCTGCGGCGCGAAGGCCGGGGCCAGCTCGATCAGGACCTCACCGGCATCCAGCTTCATCACCAGCAGGTTGGCCGGATCCGGCGTGCGCCAGTCGCTCGCGGGCGAGGCCTCCAGGATCTGCTGCGCGCTGCGATAGGGCGTGGCTGCCGTGGCCAGGCCAGGCAGCAGGCAGGAGAGGGCAAGCGCAAGCAGGGCGGGACGGCGTGGCGACATGGTGGACCCCGGGATGAACGATCCCCGATTCTGCGCGAAGCCCGGCTCCGGCCGCCAGCCCACCCTGTTCCTCGGCAGGGTGACTAACGGCACGTTCGCTATAGCTGACTTCGCACTAGTGTTGACTCCACGCTAGCTGGAGATCGTCATGAACGACCACGAGGTCCACCTGAAGAAGTTCCAGAAGGAGCTCAGTGCCGGCACCGTGTCGCTGGCCCTGCTGGCGGTGCTGGCCAAGGCCGGGGAACCGCTGTACGGCTACCTGATCGCCAAGGAACTGGAACGGACCGGCGAGGGCGTGCTGAGCGGCAAGCAGAGCGCGCTGTACCCGGTGCTGCGCAACCTCGAAGGGGCCGGGCTGCTGGAAAGCCAGATCGAACCGTCGGTGGCCGGGCCACCGCGGCGCTACTACCGCATCAATGAACGCGGCCGCGAGGTGCTGGCGTTGTGGAGCCAGGCCTGGCGTGCCACCCGAGATTCCGTCGATTCCGTGCTGGAAGGGGTACTGCAATGAACGAACAGAACAGGGCGGGCGGGGGCCTGCCGACCACCATCGGGGAATACCTGGCACAACTGCGCGCCGCGCTGCACGACGCCGATCCGGCGATGGTGCAGGACGCGCTGTACGACGCCGAGGAATACCTGCGTTCGGAACTGGCCGCCCAGCCGGGCCGCAGCGAGGCGGAAGTAATCGCCGACGTCGCCGGCAGCTACGGTGCGCCGGAGGAAGTGGCCGAGATCTACCGCGAAACCGAAATCACCGTGAACCGCGCGCTGCGCACGCCCAGTGCCAGTGTGCGGCCGATTGCCCGCGTGGTGCCCGCGCAGGTGGCCGGCGCATCGGCCGCCGCAGCCGCAGCGGCCGCAGCCGGCGGCGATGCACCGCCGGCCGACCGTGTTCCGCCGCCGCACCGCTCGGCGCTGGCACGCTTCTTCGGCGTGGCACTGGAACCGCGCACCTACGGCGCGCTGTTCTACATGCTGCTGTCGCTGGCCACCGGCATCTTCTTCTTCACCTGGGTAATCACCGGCCTGTCGATGTCGCTGGGCCTGATCGTGCTGATCATCGGCATTCCAATGACCGTGCTCTTCTTCGGTTCGGTGCGCGGCCTGGCGCTGCTGGAAGGGCGGCTGATCGAAGCACTGCTCGGCGAGCGGATGCCGCGTCGGCCGCGCTATGCCGACCGCAGCCGCAGCTGGCTGCAGCGTATCGGCGACATGTTCACCGATGGGCGTACCTGGCTGACGATGCTGTACTTCATGCTGATGCTGCCGCTGGGCATCATCTACTTCACCATCGCGGTCACGCTGCTGACAGTGGCGCTGGTCTTCATCTGGGCGCCGGTGGCCTCGATGTTCGCGCTGGGCGCCCCGAGCCTGTACTTCGAAAGCGAACTGGTCGTGCTGCCGCTGTGGGCCACCCCGGCGCTGGCGGTACTGGGCGTGGTGATCCTGTTCTGCACCATGCACCTGGCGCGCTTCATCGGCCACCTGCACGGCCAGATGGCCAAGCACCTGCTGGTGCGCCTGTAATTGTTGTGGGTGACGACCAACGGTCGTCACCTGCCGCGCGTTACCCCGCCTTCTTGCGGATCGGGGTGACATTGCTGGCGGCTTTGGCCGCCTTCTTCGGCTTCGCCGCAGCCTGCGCGTTGGCGGCGAAGAAATCGCGCACCTTGGGGTACACGGTTTCGCGCCAGCGGCGGCCGCTGAAGATGCCGTAGTGGCCGGCGCCCTCGACGACGAAGTGCTCACGGCGCGCGGCGGGGATACCGGTGCACAGTTCCTGCGCCGCTTCGGTCTGGCCCAGGCCGGCGATGTCGTCCAGCTCGCCTTCGATGCTCAGCAGCGCGGTGCCGGTGATCGCACCGGGATCCACGAGCTCACCCTGCACATACCACTCGCCGCGCGGCAGCAGGAATTCCTGGAACACCACGCGGATGGTGTCCAGGTAGTAGCGCGCCGGCATGTCCAGCACTGCGTTGTATTCGTCGTAGAAGCGGCGGTGCGCATCGGCATCTTCCATGTCGCCCTTGACCAGGTCGGCATAGAAATCCCAATGCGAACTGAAGTGCCGGCTCGGGTTCATCGACAGGAACCCGGCGTGCTGCAGGAAGCCCGGATACACGCGGCGACCGGCGCCCGGATAACCCGGCGGCACGGTGTGGATCACGTTGTTCTCGAACCACGACAGCGGGTTCTGGGTGGCCAGGTTGTTCACCGCGGTCGGGCTGCAGCGCGCATCGATCGGGCCGCCCATCATCACCAGCGAACGCGGCGTGGTTTCGCCACGGCTGGCCATCAGCGAAACGGCGGCCAGCACCGGTACGGTCGGCTGGCACACGCTGACCACGTGCAGTTTCTCCGCACCGAGGTGGCGGATGAATTCCTGCACGTAGGCGATGTAATCGTCCAGGCTGAACTCGCCTTCGCTGCCGGGCACCATGCGCGCGTCCACCCAGTCGGTGACGTACACGCGGTGGTCGCGCAGCAGGGTGCGCACGGTGTCGCGCAGCAGCGTGGCGTGGTGGCCCGAGAGCGGCGCCACCACCAGCACGAACGGCTGGTTGAGCATGGTGTTGAGCTGGTCGGCTTCGTTGCTGTGGCGCTTGAAGCGCAGCAGCTTGCAGAACGGCTTGACGACTTCTTCGTGCACCACGATCGGCACGCGCTCGCCGTCGACCTCGATTTCGTTGATGCCCCACTCGGGCTTCTCGTAATCCTTGCCGATGCGATGGAACAGCTCGTTCACCGCGGACAGGCGGTCGGCACCGGGCATCTGCGACCACCAGTGACCCTGGTTGGCGAAGAACTTGGCGTTGGCCTGGGCCTGGTGCACCCACGGGGCGAGCAGGTTGCGGGTCAATTCATGCAGCTGATAGAGCATGACGTCCGAATATGTATGGTCTTATGTTGCCGCGCAGCATACCTCACCCGGGTCTGGAACGCCTTAATAGGCGGATCCGTCGCAACCGGTCATGAGATCAACGGCCACTGCGTTCCAGGGCGGCGGCGTGGCCCGCCAGTGCGGGCGACAGCCAGCAGTGCGAACCGAGCGCGGTGAAGCCTTCGGCCGTCAGCTGGCGGCGGTACCAGGCCGCCGGGCGGGCCTGGAATCCTTCATGGTCACCTTCGAACTCGTCCTCGGCGGTGAACGCCTCCAGGAACGCCACGCCACCGGTGAGCTCGGCGAAACCGGCCAGGGCCGGTCGCAGCTCGCGGGTGGGCACGTAGTGCATCACGTCCGAACAGACCAGCAGGTCCACCGGCGCGCAGGGGCGCAGCCAGGCGAAATCGCCAACCCGGGCCGGGTGCAGGTTGCGGCTGCGGCCGTAGCGCTGCACCGCATAGTCGCTGCTGTCGAAGCCCATGTACTGCACGCGCGGGCGCAGCTTGAGCAGCGGCGCACGCCAGGCGCCTTCACCGGCACCGATGTCCAGCACGCTGCGGATCGGGCGCTCCAGGTAGTACTCGGCACTGGCGACGGCCAGTGCGACCTTGCGCGCCAGGCGCGCCGCACCGCCGGTCTGGTCGGGCTGGTACCAGCGCTGGAAGTAGGCCTGGTCGTAGGTCTTCTGCATGCGGGGACAGGGATCGAGGACGGGGTGGGTGCACATGGTAGCCGAGCCCGCTGCGTCGATCTGCCGCGCATGCGCAGCCCGCCTGAATCGGCCAGAATGAACGACATCCCAAGCCAGCCGCCGGAGCAAGCGCATGCAGTCCTACTACTGGGTCAAGACCTTCCACCTGCTGTTCGTGGTGGCGTGGATGGCGGCGGTGTTCTACCTGCCGCGGATCCTGGTGAACCTGAGTGAGACCGCCGGGCAGCTGCCCGTCGTGGAGCGCCTGCAGCTGATGGGCCTGCGCCTGTACAAGTTCGGCCACATGATGTTCGGCTTCGCGCTGATCCTGGGGCTGGTGCTGTGGTTGGGCTACCGGGTGATTCCGGACTTCCCCACCATGGTCGCGCCAGGTGCGGCGGGCTGGCTGCACGCCAAGCTGGGGCTGGTGGTGCTGTTGCTGGTGTACTACTCGTGGACCGGGCGGCTGCTGAAGGGCGCGGTGAAGGGCAAGGTGCTGCCGTCGTCGCGCGCGCTGCGCTGGTTCAATGAATTGCCGCTGGTGCTGTTCATCGGCGTGGTCTGGCTGGTGTTGGCCAAGCCGTTTTAAGGGATGGCTCACGACCAACGGTCGTGAGCTACCCGTGTGGCGCCATCCGCGGTAGGTCACGACCGTTGGTCGTGACCCACCCGTGTCGCGCCATCTGCGGTAGGTCACGACCGTTGGTCGTGACCCACCCGTGTGGCGCCATCTGCGGTAGGTCACGACCGTTGGTCGTGACCCACTGGTGCGCCGATCAGGCCGTTTCGTAGGCGCCGTAGCTGCGCAGGCGCTCGTAACGCTTCTGCAGCAGGTCTTCGGTGGACAGCTTCTCGAGCGCGTCCAGCTCGTTGAGCAGCACGGCCTTCAGGCGCTTGGCCATCTGGTTTGGATTACGGTGCGCGCCGCCGGTCGGCTCGCGCACGACCTTGTCGACCAGGCCCAGGCTCTTCAGGCGCGGCGCGGTCAGGCCCAGCTGTTCGGCGGCATCCTTGGCCTTGCCCGCATCCTTCCACAGGATCGAGGCGCAGCCTTCCGGGCTGATGGTGGAATACACGCTGTATTCCAGCATCACGGTGCGGTCGCCCACGCCCAGCGCCAGCGCGCCGCCGGAGCCGCCTTCGCCGATCACGGTGCAGATCACCGGCACCTTCAGTTCGGCCATTTCCATCAGGTTGCGCGCGATCGCTTCGGACTGGCCACGCGATTCGGCATCGATGCCCGGCCAGGCACCGGCGGTGTCGATCAGGGTCAGCACCGGCAGGCCGAAGCGCTCGGCCATCTTCATCAGGCGCAGCGCCTTGCGGTAGCCCTCCGGCTTGGGCATGCCGAAGTTGCGCTTGATCTTTTCCTTGGTGTCGCGGCCCTTCTGGTGGCCGATCAGCATCACCGAACGGCCGCCGATGCGAGCCAGGCCGCCCATGATGGCCTTGTCGTCGGCGAAGGCGCGGTCGCCGGCCAGTTCCTGGAACTCATCGCAGAAGATGCGGATGTAGTCGGCGGTGTAGGGGCGCGAAGGATGGCGGGCCAGCTGCAGCACCTGCCACGAGGTCAGGTTGCGGAAGATCTGCGCGGTACGCAGCCGCAGCTTGTCCTGCAGGGTGCGTACTTCGGCCTCGACATTGACCGCCGGGCCGGCGCTTGCGCTGCGCAGCTCCTGGATCTTTGCCTCCAGATCAGCGATGGGTTGCTCGAAGTCGAGGTAGTTCGGATTCATCGGAAGCCGTCGTGAAGAAAAGAGGGAAAGTGTAGCCGAATGCGTCTAAATGCCCCGTACGCCGTCGTCTGGTCGGGGGCTAGTTGGCCCATGGCGGGCTGTACCGGACTTTCAGCGTCCGGACCGCCGGGTCGGCCCGCAGGGCGTCCACCAGCTGGCTGTCCACGCGCACGGCGGTGTCGCCGGCCACGTCCAGCATGCCGGCTACCGGGCCCTGCTCGGTGCCCAGCAGCAGGTCCAGGCGCAGGGGGGTGCGGCCGGGACGGTGGCGGTCGAGCAGGCCGTTCACCCGCGCCCAGACCGGGTCGCCCTGGCGCAGGTCCAGGCGCAGCGACAGGCGGGTGGCGTAATTGGCGCAGATTTCCTCGAAGTCCCAGCACTGGCGGATGCGCAGGGCATAGCCGCCATTGAACTCGTCCTCGCGCAGGCCGCCCTTGACCACCAGGATGCGGTCCTTGGTCATCAGGTGGCCGAACTCGGCCAGGCCATCGGTGAACGCGCTGCATTCGACCCGGCCCTTGCCGTCTTCGAGCTGCATGAACACCTGGCTTTCGCCCTTGCGGCGCACGCCGACCACCAAGCCGGCCAGGATCACCGGGGTTTCCTGGCGCCAGGCGCGCTTCTCGCCATCCTTGCTGGGCCGGGCAGGGGGAATCAGTTTTTCCAGCATGCCCAGGTCGGTGCCGACCAGTTCCTTGACGTCGTCGGCATGCGGGTCGAACGGATGGCCACTGAGGTAGAACCCCAGCGTTTCGCGTTCACCGTCCAGCAGCTGGCCCAGCCCCCATTCCTTGGCTTCAGGCAGGTCCAGCTGCAGCGCGGTGCTGACCGGGTCGGGCGCGCCAAACAGCGAGTTCTGGCCGGAGGCCTTCTCGCGCGACATCTGGTCGGTAGCCTTGAGCACTTCAGGCAGCTGCAGCATCAGCGAAGCGCGGTTCTTGCCGAGGCCATCGAGCGCGCCGCAGTTGATCATCGCTTCAAGCGTGCGCCGGTTGAGCTTGCCCGATTCGATGCGCATGCAGAAATCCAGCAGCGAGGCGTAGCGGCCATTGGCCAGGCGCTCGTCGACCACCGCTTCGCAGGCCCCCTGGCCCACGCCCTTGATGGCGCCCAGGCCGTACTGGATGGTGTCGGCGCTGGAGGCTTCGAACATGTACGCCGATTCGTTCACACGCGGCGGCAGCACGGTCAGGCCGAGGTTGCGCACTTCGGCCAGGAAGCCCACTACCTTGTCGGTGTTGTCCATGTCCGAGGACAGCGTGGCCGCCATGAACTCGGCCGGGTAATGGCGTTTGAGCCAGGCGGTCTGGTAGCTGACCAGCGCGTAGGCGGCAGCGTGCGATTTGTTGAAGCCGTAGCCGGCGAACTTCTCCATCAGGTCGAAGATTTCGTCGGCCTTGGGGCCGTCCACGCCGCCCTTGGCCGCACCCTCGCGGAAGATCTCGCGGTGCTTGGCCATTTCGGCCGGCACCTTCTTGCCCATCGCGCGGCGCAGCAAATCGGCGCCGCCGAGCGAGTAACCGCCGACGATCTGCGCCATCTGCATCACCTGCTCCTGGTACACCATGATGCCGTAGGTGTCTTTCAGGATCGCTTCGGTACGCGGATCGGGGTAGATGATTTCTTCCTGGCCGTGCTTACGCGCATTGAAGGAGGGAATCAGGTCCATCGGGCCGGGGCGATACAGCGACACCAGCGCGATGAGGTCTTCGAAGCGGTCGGGGCGCGCGTCCTTCAGCAGGCGGCGCATGCCCGAGGATTCGAACTGGAACACCGCGCCGGTGTTGCCGTTGGCGAAGATGTCCTTGTAGGTGGGCGCATCGTCGAGCGGCAGCGCGGTGATGTCGATCGGCGGAATGCCGGCGCGGGCATGGCGCTTGTTGATCGCCTTGACCGCCCAGTCGATGATCGTCAGCGTGCGCAGGCCGAGAAAGTCGAACTTCACCAGGCCGATTTCTTCGACGTCATTCTTGTCGAACTGGGTGACGGGGTTGCGGCCACGGCCGCCTTCATCGTGTTCGGCGAACAGCGGGCAGAATTCGGCCAGCGGTTCCGGCGCGATCACCACGCCACCGGCATGCTTGCCGGCGTTGCGGGTAAGGTCTTCCAGCTGGCGCGCCAGGTCGATCAGGTCGCGCACGTCGTCTTCGTTCTGGTAGCGCTGGATCAGCTCCGGCGATGCCATTTCCGAATCCTTGCCTTCGCCCATCGCATCCTTGAGCGAAATGCCCAGGATGTTGGGAATCAGCTTGGAAACCCCGTCGACCAGGCCATACGGGAAACCGAGCACGCGCCCGGAATCGCGCACCACGGCCTTGGCGGCCATGGTGCCGTAGGTGATGATCTGGCTGACGCGTTCGCGGCCGTACTTGCGCGCGACGTAGTCGATGACTTCGTCGCGGCGGTCCATGCAGAAGTCAATGTCGAAGTCGGGCATCGACACGCGTTCGGGGTTGAGGAACCGCTCGAACAGCAGGTTGTACGGAATCGGATCCAGATCGGTGATCTGCAGTGCCCAGGCCACCAGCGAACCGGCACCGGAACCACGGCCGGGGCCGATCGGAATACCCTGGTTCTTACCCCACTGGATGAAGTCGGCCACGATCAGGAAGTAGCCGGGGAACCCCATCTTGATGATGGTGGCCAGCTCGAATTCCAGCCGCTCGAAATAGTCCTCGCGGGTTTTGCCTTCGGCCAGCGGATTCTTTTCCAGGCGGGCTTCCAGGCCCTTGCGCGATTCGCTGCAGATCCAGCTGTCCAGCGTTTCGTTTTCCGGCACCGGGTAGTTGGGCAGGAAGTAGGTGCCCAGCCGCATTTCGATGTTGCAGCGTTCGGCCAGCGCCAGCGTGTTGTCGATCGCATCAGGGATGTCGGCAAACAGCGCGCACATCTCTTCGGGCGATTTCAGGTACTGCTGGTCGCTGTAATCGCGCGGGCGCTTGGGGTCGTCCAGCACGCGGCCGGAGGAAATGCACACGCGGGCTTCGTGCGCGCTGAAATCGTCAGGGCGCAGGAAGCGCACGTCGTTGCTGGCCACCACGGGCAGGCCACGCTGGCCGGCGGCCACCAGGGCAAACTGATTGAACGCTTCTTCGCCTTCGCGACCGGTACGGGTCAGCTCCAGATGCAGGCCATCGCCGAACACCCGCTGCCAGTCGGCGAGCTGCTGCTCGGCCAGGTCATGCCGGCCTTCGCCGGCCAGACGCCCGGCCAGGCTGTCGCGGCCAGCCAGGGCAAACAGGTTGTGGCAACCGCCCTTGAGCCAGTCGGGGTGCACCGCCACGCCGCCTTCCGGGCGGTGGCCTTCCATCCAGGCACGCGTGAGCAGGCGCGACAGGCTGAGATAGCCTTCGCGGTCGCGGCAGAGCAGGGTCATGCGCCAGGGGGTCATGCCCTCTTCGGCGATCATGATGTCGGCACCGGCGATCGGCTTGATGCCGACCGTTTCAGCGGCCTTGTAGAACTTGACCAGCGCGAACAGGTTGTTCAGGTCGGTCACTGCCAACGCGGGCAGGTTCAGTTCGACGGCGCGGCTGAGCAGGTTGGCCTGCTTGGCCTTTTTCGGGTCAGCCTGATCCGGTTTCGCCGGGACACGGATGGTCGAATCCGCCAGCGAAAACTCGGTGTGGACGTGCAGATGTACGAAACGGGAAGTGGACATGCCGGGCCAATGTAATGCCCGGTCAGGGTAGCCGCGCGGGGCAAGCGGAACAAGGCTTGACAGGGGATTGGGTTAAGGCGGAAGCCAAAGCCAAAGCCAAAGCCAAAGCCAAAGCCAAAGCGCTTGGGCGGTTGGGCTATCGGCTGGGGCGGCGGCGGGGGCAGGGGTACGGGACGCGCCGTAAACCCATCCATGGGGGCTCTCTTGCAACATCCATGTTGCAAGGAAAGGTCCCGTACCCCTGCCCCCGCCGCCGCCCCAACGGAAGGTCGGCTCGCACGGAAGAGCAGGAGCAAAGGCCGGGCTTTTGATTTCCGTTGGGTACCCGCCAACTGTCAAAGGGCGGCGGGGGTGGGTTTGCGGGACCGTAGAGCGCCATGGATGGCGCGAACGAGCTTACATGGACGTACTTGCAGCGTGTCCCGCAAACCCACCCCCGTCGCCCAAGCCAGCCGAACCCGGAAGTGCCGCTTTGGCTTTGGCTGTTGCGGTTGCTGTTGCGTCAGACAGCAGCAACCAACGCGCTGTCCAGGCAATCACGCACGGGCGCGAAGCTGCGGCGGTGGTGGGGGCAGGGGCCGTGGGTGCGCAGGGCGGCCAGGTGGGCCGGGGTGCCGTAGCCCTTGTGCTGGTCGAAGCCGTATTCGGGGTGCTGCTCGTGCAGCTGGAGCATGTAACGGTCGCGGCTGACCTTGGCCAGGATCGAGGCCGCCATGATCGCGCGGTCGAGCGCGTCGCCACCGACCAGCGCCTGCGCGGGGCAGGGCAGGCCCTTGGGCACCACGTTGCCGTCGATGCGCGCGAACTGCGCCACGTGCGCGACCGCCTCGACCGCCCGGCGCATGCCCAGCATCGTGGCCTGGTAGATGTTCAGCGTGTCGATCTCCGTCACGTCCACCATCACCACGTGGAAGGCCAGCGCACGCTGCTGGATCCTGTCGAACAGCTGGTCGCGGCGGATCGCCGTGAGCTGCTTGGAATCGTCCAGCCCGTTCAGACGTGGGCGGTCCGGGCAGAACACCACCGCCGCTACCGCCACCGGGCCGGCCAGCGGCCCGCGACCGGCTTCGTCCACCCCCGCCACGTAGCGCGGCGCGACCGTCGCCAGCGCCGCCCCATCGAACAGCGCCAGCGAGGCCGCCGCAGCGTGGCGGCGGCTCATGCCGGCGCGTTCCCGCGTGGCTTGCGTGCCAGCAGTTCCGCCACCGCGTCGGCCGCGCGCGCCGACGCGTCCTGGCGCAACTGCAGGTGCAGCTTTTCGTACGTGCCCTGGATCTCGATGGCGCGTTGCGGCTGATCGAACCACTGCATGATCGCCTCGGCCAGCTTGTCCGGCACGCAGTCGTGCTGGATCAGCTCCGGCGCCAGGTCCTTGCCGGCCAGGATGTTCGGCAGCGCGAAGCGGTCCACCTTGATCAGGCCGAGCGCCTTCACGATCCGGTAGGTCAGCTCCGCCACGCGGTAACCCACCACCATTGGCCGCTTCACCAGCATCGTTTCCAGCGTGGCCGTGCCCGAGGCGAGTACCACCACGTCGGCGGCGATCATCGCCGTGCGCGCCTGGCCGTCCAGCAGGTGCGAGTAGGCCACCGGCAGCGCCGAGCGCGACAGCTGTTCCTGGATCAGTGCCCGGCAGGCCGGGTTGGCCGCCGGCACCACCACGTGCAGGCCCGGAATCCGTTCGGACACCTGCCAGGCCGCTTCGAAGAACGCGCCGCCCAGCTTGCTGATCTCGCCCAGCCGGCTGCCCGGCAGCACGGCCAGCACCTTGGCGTTGACCGGCAGGCCCAGGGCCACGCGGGCCGCTTCGCGGTCGCTGTGCAGCGGGATGTCATCGGCCATCGGGTGGCCGACGAAGCGCGCGTCGATGCCATGGCGGGCATAGATGGGCGGTTCCATCGGGAACAGGCACAGCACCAGGTCGGCGCTGGCGCCGATCTTCTCCGCCCGCTTCTCGCGCCACGCCCAGACCGACGGGCTAACGTAGTGCACCGTGGTGATGCCGCGCTCCTTCAGCCAGCGCTCCACGCCCAGGTTGAAGTCCGGGGCGTCGATGCCGATGAACACGTCCGGCTGCCACTCCAGCACCCGCGCACGAAACTCACTGCGCAGCTTCAGCAGGCGCGGCAGGTGGCGCAGGATTTCGGTCAGGCCCATCACCGCCAGCTCGCTGGCATCGAACCAGGTCAGGCAGCCGGCGCTGCGCATCGCATCGCCGCCAATCCCGGCGAACTCGGCGTCCGGGAACCGCTGCTGCAGTTCGCGCACCAGGCCGGCGCCAAGCAGGTCGCCGGAGGCTTCACCGGCAACCAGCGCAATCCGCAGCGGTCGCGAAGAGCCGGGCGCCGTCATCGCAGCAGGGGCCTCTCGGCGTGTTCGATGAAGTCCAGCATGTCCTTGACGTCGGCGCTGTGCGCGGCCTGTTCGGCCAGCTGCACCTTGGCTTCCGCCAGCGGCAGGCCGGCCACGTACAACGTGCGGTAGGCGCGCTTGATGCTGGCGATGCGCTCGGCATCGAAGCCGCGGCGCTTGAGGCCTTCGCTGTTGATGCCGCGCGGGCGGCCCAGCGAATCGCTGCCGACCATGGTGAACGGTGGCACATCGCCATTGGTCAGTGCACCCATGCCCAGGAAGGCGTGCGCACCGATCCGGCAGAACTGGTGGGCCCCAGCGAAACCGCTGATGATCACGTAGTCGCCCACGGTCACGTGGCCGGCCAGGGTGGTGTTGTTGGAGAACACGCACTGGTTGCCGACGTGGCAGTCGTGCGCCACGTGCGTGTAGGCCAGCATCCAGTTGCCGTTGCCGATGGTGGTGACGCCACCGCCGCCGCCGGTACCGCGGTTGAGGGTGACGAACTCGCGGAACACGTTGTCATCGCCGATCACCAGTTCGGTGCGCTCGCCGGCGTACTTCTTGTCCTGCGGTTCGCCGCCCACGGCAACGTGGCCGATGAAACGGTTGTTGCGGCCGATCCGGGTCGGGCCGTGGATCGAGCAGTGCGGGCCGACTTCGGTGCCTTCGCCGATCTCGACATCGGCACCGATCAGGCAGAACGCACCGATACGTACATCCGCCGCCAGTTTCGCCGACGGGTCGATGACCGCGGTGGGGTGGATGAGCGGCCCGTTCATTCGCGGGTGCCGGCGCAGAGTACTTCGGCGCAGGCGACGATCTCGCCGTCGACCTTGGCCACGCAGTCGTACACCGCCATGTTGCGGATCACGCGCTTGATCTCGACATGCATTTCCAGCACGTCGCCGGGCACCACCTGCTTGCTGAAGCGGGCCTTGTCCACCTTGACCATGTAGAAGAGCTTGGACTGCGCATCGCGGCCCAGGGTGAGCTGGGTCAGCACGCCGCCGGCCTGGGCCATGGCTTCGATGATCAGCACGCCGGGCATGATCGGCTGGCTGGGGAAGTGGCCCTGGAAGAACGGTTCGTTGATGCTGACGTTCTTGGTGGCGACGATGGTGCGCTTCTCGTAATCGATCGCGACGACCTTGTCGACCAGCAGGAAGGGATAGCGGTGCGGGATCAACGCCTGGATTTCGGTGATGTCCGGCAGCTTCTGTGGGTGGCTCATTCCTTCTCCTTGCTTACAGACAGGATGCGACGGGCCAGTGCATCGAGCTGCTTGAAGCGCGCGGCGTTCTTGCGCCACGTGCGATTGTCGGTCAACGGGGTCCCGGACGAGTATTCGCCCGGTTCGGTAATGGAGTTGCGCACCACGGACTTGCCGGTGATCACCACCTTGTCGCAGATCTCGAGGTGGCCGACGACGCCGACGGCGCCGCCGAGCAGGCAGTAACGGCCGATCTTGGCGCTGCCGGCAATGCCGGTGCAGCCGGCGATGGCCGAGTGGGCGCCGATCTGGACGTTGTGGGCGATCTGGACGAGGTTGTCCAGGCGCACGTCGTTGTCGAGCACGGTATCTTCGAGGGCGCCGCGGTCGACGCAGGTATTGGCGCCGATCTCGCAGTCATCGCCGATGCGCACGCCACCCAGCTGAGGCACTTTGATCCAGCTGCCGGCGTCCATCGCCAGGCCGAAGCCATCGGCGCCGAGCACGGCGCCGGGATGGATGCGCACGCGTTTGCCGATGCGGACGCGGGTGACCAGGGTGACGCGGGCGATCAGTTCGCAGCCGCTGTCCAGGCTGCAGTCTTCGCCGATGATGCTGCCGGCGCCGATGATGCAGTTCTCGCCGATCACGCTGCGCGCGCCGATGGTGACGAACGGGCCGATGTGGGCGCTGGCGGCGACCTGGGCCTCGGGATCGATGACGGCGCTGGGGTGGATGCCCGGCGGCCGGGTCGGGGCGATGTCGAACAGCGCGCCGATCTTGGCGAAGGTGGTGTAGGGATCCTTGGCGATCAGCGCGGTACCGGGCGCGGCTTCGGCATCGTCGGCGCGCAGCACCACGATCCCGGCCTGGCTGTCGGCCAACTGGGCGCGGTAGCGCGGGTTGGCCAGGAAGGTCAGCTGGCCGGGGCCGGCATGGGCAAGCGTGGCCACGCCACGGATGGCGGTGCTGCCATCACCATGGACCTGCAGGCCAAACTGCTCGGCGAGTTGCTGGGCGGTATAGGTAGGAGTGTTCACGCCGGGAGTTTACCGTGTGGCGTGACTTCGGTCATGTTCGGGGGTGTTCATGGGTCGGCGCCTGATGGCGGTTGGATTCAGGCGAACAGCCTGTGGGCTGCCGGGTTCGCGCGCAGGGCCGGCGGGTGCGGGGGTACGGGGGGCGCCGTGAACCCATCCCTGGGGGCTCTTACCAAACATCCATGTTTGGTAAAGCCCCCGTACCCCCGCACCCGCCGGCCCTCCGACGGTGCGTCGGTGGCCAAGGGTGATCAAGAGCGGCCAAGCCCCACAAACAAAAACGCCGGGCGATGCCCGGCGTTTTCGTGTGCGATCGGTGGTTTTAGAATTGGCCACCGAACGTGAACTGCAGGCGTTCGATTTCGTCGCCGTCTTCCTTCTTGAGCGGGAAGGCGTAGCTGATCGAGATCGGGCCGACCGGGGCGCGCCACAGCAGGGCGACACCGGCCGAGGCACGCAGTTCGTTGGCCTTGAAGTTGTCCACGCCGTTGTACACGTTGCCGACGTCGAAGAACGCCGAGACGCGGGCCGACGGGCTGTCGAACAGGCGCGGGAAGTAGGCTTCGACCGAACCCACGGTTTTCAGCGAACCACCCAGCGGCTGGCCACGGTTGTACGAAGCGGTCGGCTCCGAGCGCGGGCCAAGGGTGTTGTCTTCGAAACCGCGCACCGAGTTGGTACCGCCGGCGTAGAAGTTTTCGAAGAACGGCAGGCCCGAAGCGGTCACGGTGCGGGTGGTGCCATCCGGGTTGGTGATCACGCGGGTGACATCGTTGCCGTAGGAGTCGCCGTAGCCGACCTCGGCGCGGGTATTGATGACCAGCGACGGGATGATCGGCCAGTACTTGGAGACCTGGTAGTTCAGCTTGTAGTACTCGACCGTCGAACCCGGCAGGGTCGTTTCCAGGCCCACGCGCTGGTACATGCCGCGGGTGGGCATGAAGTAATCGTTGCGGGTGTCGCGCGCCCAGCCCAGCTCCGTGCGCCAGGAGTGGAACGTGCGCTGGCCGATGGCATCGATGTAATCGATGATCGCCTGCGGCGTCGCACCCTGGTAGGTGGTGATCTGGTTGCTGTCGATGCCCACCATCAGCGAGACGGTGTCGTTCTCGGTGATCGGCACGCCGAACACCACCTGCGCCGCACCGTTGGTGCTGTTGTACTGCGCGGTGTTGAAGTCGGAGTAATCCAGCTCGCGCCAGGACAGGTTGTAGCCCAGCGACACGCCGTCGTCGGTGAAGTACGGGTTGGTGTAGGAGAAGCCGTAACGCTGCAGGTAGCTGCTGCGCGACGCTTCGACCGACACGCGGTTGCCGCCGCCCAGGAAGTTGTTCTGCGACAGCTGCACCGAGGTGGTCATGCCGTAGGACTGCGAATAGCCCAGGCCGAACACGAAGCTGCCCGAGGTGGTTTCCTTGACGTTGTAGACCACGTCGACCTGGTCGTTGCTGCCGGTGACCGGCGGCGTTTCGACATCCACCGATTCGAAGTAGCCCAGACGCTGCAGGCGGATCTTGGAACGGTCGATCGCGGCCTGCGAGTACCAGCTGTTCTCGAACTGGCGCATTTCACGACGCAGCACTTCATCGGAGGTGCGGGTGTTGCCCTTGAACACGATGCGGCGCACGCCCACGCGGGGGCCCGGCACGACCTGCATGTTGATCGCCACGGTGCGTTCGGCGCGGTTGCTGGTCGGGATCGGGTTCACCTTGGCGAACGCGTAACCGATGTTGGACAGCGAATTGGTGATGGCGTCCGAGCTGAATTCCAGCAGGGCGCGCGAGAACGTATCGCCGGACTTCTGGATCAGCATGCGCTCCACGTCTTCCTGCGGAAGGATGGTGTCGCCGGTGACCTTGATCTCGGAGATCTTGTACTGCTCACCTTCGGTCACGCCGGCGGTGATGAACATGTCGCGCTTGTCGGGGCTGATCGAGACCTGGGTGGAATCGATGCTGAAGTCCACGTAGCCGCGGTCCAGGTACCAGGCATTGAGCTTTTCCAGGTCGCCGGACAGCTTTTCCTTGGAGTACTGGTCGTCGCGGCGGTACCACGACGCCCAGTTGTGCTCCTTGGATTCCCAGGTTTCCAGGATGTCCTTGGACTCGAACTTCTCGGTGCCGACCAGGTTCACGTGCTGGATCTTGGCGGCCTTGCCTTCCTTGATCGCAATGGTGATGTCCACGCGGTTGCGGTCAAGCGGGCTGACGGTCGGGGTGATCTCGACGTTGTATTTGCCACGGTCGTTGTACTGGCGGCGCAGTTCCTGGGTCACCCGGTCCAGACTCAGGCGATCGAACGTGCCGCCTTCGCTCAGGCCGATGTCGCTCAGGCCCTTGAGCAGCTGGTCGCTCTTGATGTCCTTGTTGCCGGTGACGGTCAGCTTGTTGATCGCCGGGCGTTCCTTGACCGTGACCACCAGGATGTCGCCCTGCCGCTCAAGCTGGACGTCCTCGAAGAAGCCGGTCTTGTACAGGGCACGGATCGACTCGCCGACCTTGTTGTCGGTCAGGGTCTCGCCACGTTCCACCGGCAGGTAGGTGAACACGGTACCGGAGGTGATGCGCTGCAGACCATCGACACGGATGTCGCTGACGGTGAAGGGCTCGGCTGCCTGGGCCAGGGCGGGCGCGCCGAAACCGGCGGCGAGTGCGAGGGCAAGCAGGCGGCGATTGGGGAGTCGCGTCATGTCACGTCCGGTTGGAGTCGAATACGATGTTGCGGGATGCCGGCGCATAAGACGACGACAAAAGGGTAAAAGTTCATCGCGGGAACAGACCGAGGATGTCGTTGTAGAACGCCAGTCCCATCAGTCCGGCCAGCATGGCCAGGCCGATGTACTGGCCCGCCGCCATGGCACGCTCGCTGAGCGGGCTGCCCTTGACCAACTCGATAAGGTAATACAGCAGGTGCCCGCCGTCCAAGATGGGGATGGGCAACAGGTTGATGATGCACAGGCTGAGCGAGAGTACGGCCAGGAACCAGAGGAACCAATCAAGGCCGCGCTGGGCGGTCTGGTTGGCTACCCGGGCGATGGTGACCGGGCCGGAAACGTTCTGCAGCGAGGCGTTGCCGGTCACGATGCGGCGCATCATGCCGAGCGAATCGCCCGCCGCGCGCGCGGTTTCGCGCAGCGCCGCGGGGATGGCCGCCAGCGGGCCGTACTGCAGGGTGGTGTCATAGGCCGGTGCGCTGGCCTGCGGGAAGCCGATGCCGATCTGCCACGTGGGCTGGCCGCGGCCGTCCTTACCCTGGCGCGGGGTGACTTCCAGCGCCAGCCGGTCGCCATTGCGCAGCACCTCGATCATGCCCGGGCCGCCGCGCTTGCCCAGCGCGAGGATGGCCGGGGAGACCTGGTCGGCCGCATCGATGCGCTGGCCATCCACCGCTACCACCAGGTCGCCCGGCAACAGCACGCCCTGGGCGGCGGAATCGGGCAGTACCTGTTCGACCAGTGCCGGCTGCAGGTGGAACTGCCAGGTCAGGCCGGCCAGCGAGGCCACCCAGCGCTCATCGAAGCCGGCCGGCAGCTGCGACAGCGGCAGGGTGCGGGTGCGCAGCTGCTCCTGCGCATCGACCACCTCCACCTTCGCATCGTGGCGGTCCATGGCGGCCGTGGTCAGGGCCATGGCGGCCTGGCCCGCGGTGACCACGCTGCGGTCATCCACGCTCAGCACGCGGTCACCGGCCTGCAGCCCGGCCACCTGGGCCATGCCCGTGGTGCGGCCGATGGTGGCCGAATAATCCTGCTTGCCCAGTACGAACATGGCCCACAGCAGGGCCACGCACAGCACCAGGTTGGCGATCGGGCCTGCCGCCACGATCGCGATGCGCTGCCAGACGCTCTTGTGGTTGAAGGCCAGGCCGCGTTCGGCCGGGTGTACCTCGACCTCGCGCTCGTCGAGCATCTTCACATAGCCGCCCAGTGGAATGGCGGCGATGGCGAATTCGGTGCCGTTGCGGTTGCGGCGCATCCACAGCGGTTTGCCGAAGCCGACCGAGAAGCGCAGCACCTTCACGCCACAGCGCCGCGCGACCCAGTAGTGACCGAACTCATGGAACGTCACCAGCAGGCCAAGGCTGACGATCATCCACCAGACGGAGCCGATGAATTCACCCATGGTGGACGTCGCGGGAAAGGAGCAGGAAGGGCATTCAGGCGTGGTCGATGGCGGCTTGGGTGATCTGGCGGGCGTGCTGGTCGGCGGCCAGCAGGCCCTCCAGTGTATCGGCGGACGCGGAAGGCAGTGTTGAAAGAGCGTTAGCCACCAGCCCTGGAATGGCTAGGAAAGCGATCCGCCCCTGAAGAAACGCTGAAACAGCTACTTCATTGGCCGCATTGAGTACCGCCGGGGCAGTGCCGCCGGCGGCCATCGCCTGCCAGGCCAGGCCCAGGCAGGGGAAGGCGTCGGTGTCGGGGGCCTCGAAATCCAGCCGGCCCTGGCTCAGCAGGTCCAGCCCGCCCACCCCGGATTCGATGCGGTGCGGCCAGCCCAGGCCCACCGCCAGGGTGGTGCGCATGTCCGGCAGGCCCATCTGGGCCAGGGTGGAGCCGTCGACGAATTCGACCAGCGAATGCACCAGGCTCTGCGGGTGCACCAGCACTTCGATGCGCTCGCCGGGGATGTTGAACAGATGGTGGGCCTCGATGACCTCCAGCCCCTTGTTCATCAACGTCGCCGAATCCACCGAGATCTTCGGGCCCATCGACCACTTCGGGTGGGCAACTGCCTGGGCCGGGGTGACTTCGGCCAGCTCGGCCCGGCTGCGCCCGCGGAAGGGGCCGCCGGAGGCGGTGAGCAGGATCCTGCGCACGCCGGCCTGGTCCAGGCTGGCGTCGCGCGAACGCAGGCACTGGAAGATGGCGCTGTGTTCGCTGTCGATCGGGATGATCTCGGCCCCGGCGGCGGTGGCGCGCTGCATCAGCAGCTCGCCGGCCAGGACCAGCGATTCCTTGTTGGCCAGCAGGATCCGCTTGCCAGCGCCGGCGGCGGCCAAGGTCGAGGACAGCCCGGCCGCGCCGACGATGGCGGCGACCAGGGTGTCGCATGCGTCGCTGGCGGCCAGCTGGTCCAGCGCGGCGGCGCCGGCATGCGCCTGGGTGTCCAGGCCGGCGGCGCGCAGGCCATCGCGCAGTTCCGCATACAGCGCTTCGCTGGCGATCACCGCATGCGCGGGCCGGTGGAGCGCGCACAGCGCGACCAGCGCCTGCACCTGGGTGCCGGCGGCCAGCACGGTGGCGCGGTAACGGTCCGGGTGGCGCGCGATCACGTCCAGCGCGGATGCGCCGATCGAGCCGGTGGCACCGAACACGGCGACCCGGCGGGGGGCGGTAGTGCTCTGCATGCTCAGAATCCGAAGATTTCCTTGCCCAGCGCGAACACCGGCAGCGCGGCCAGCACGCCGTCGATGCGGTCCAGCACGCCGCCGTGGCCCGGAATGATGTGGCCCGAGTCCTTGGCGCCGGCATGGCGCTTGAGCAGGCTTTCGTACAGGTCGCCGAGTACCGAGGCGAACACGGCGACCACCGTGGTGATGACCAGGCCGACCACGTGGCCAGGCGCGACCCCGGCGATCCAGCCGAACACCAGGGCCACCAGCAGGCCGGCCAGCATGCCGCCGCCCAGCCCTTCCCAGGTCTTGTTGGGGCTGATGCGCGGGGCCAGCTTGGTGCGGCCCAGGGTACGGCCGGCGAAGTAGGCGCCCGAGTCGGCAGCCCAGACCACGGCCAGCGCGGTCAGCAGCCACAGGTGGCCCTTGTCGCCGCTGGCGTGGATAAGCACCAGCGAGGCCCAGGCGGGCACGATGGCCAGGGTGCCGGCCAGCAGTTTGAGCGACCGCGCCGGGCTGCCGGGTTCAGCGCCGAAGGTGAAGAAGCGCAGCCACAACAGGGCCAGCAGCCACCAGCCGATGCCCACCAGTGCGGCGATCTGGTACAGCACCAGCGTGCCGGCGTCGGCCCACACGATCAGCACCATCAGCACCAGGTTCAGCACCAGCAGCACGGTGCGGGCCAGCGTGTCGTCCACGTCGGCCAGCTTCAGCCATTCCCACAGGCCGATCAGGAACACGGCGGCGGCGGCGGCGGCCAGCCACTGGGTGGGCAGCAGCAGGATCGCGGCGATGGCGACCGGCGCCATGATCAGCGCGGCGATGACTCGGGTTTTGGTCATGGGGTGGACGTCTCGGTGGCCAGGGCGGCGATCTGGGCGCTGGTCAGGCCGAAGCGGCGTTCACGTGCAGCGTAGGCGTCGAGCGCCTGCTGCAGGATGGCGGCGTCGAACTCGGGCCACAGCACCTCGGTGAACCACAGTTCGGTATAGGCCAGCTGCCACAGCAGGAAGTTGCTGACGCGGGTGTCGCCACCGGTGCGGATGAACAGATCCGGCGGCGGCAGGTCGGCCAGGGCGACGCGGCTGCCCAGCAGCGCTTCGTCGATCTGTTCGGGCAGCAGGCGCCCGGCCGCGACCTCGGCGGCCAGTTCGCGTGCGGCCCTGGCGATGTCCTGGCGGCCACCGTAGCTGGCGGCGATGCTCAGGGTCATGGCGGTATTGCCGGCGGTACGTTGCTCGGCCAGCTGCATGCGGCTGACCAGCCCGGCACCGAAGCGTTCACGCTCGCCGATGAAGCGCACGCGCACGCCGCGGCGGTGGAGTTCATCCACCTCGCGGTCCAGTGCATTGAGGAACAGCTTCATCAGTGCGTCGACTTCGTCGCTCGGCCGGCCCCAGTTTTCGCTGGAGAAGGCGAACAGCGTGAGCGCGGCGATGCCACGCTCCAGGCAGAAATCGATGGTGCGGTTGACCGCGCGCGCGCCGGCCCGGTGGCCGATCACGCGCGGACGACGGCGCTTCTGCGCCCAGCGTCCGTTGCCATCCATGATGATGGCAACGTGGCGGGGCACGGCGGCGGTGGAGCTGCTGGTCGGGGCCTGGGTCATGCTCAGACCGCCATCAGTTCCTTTTCCTTTTCGGCAACCACACTGTCTACGTCCTTGATGGACTTGTCGGTCAGCTTCTGGATGTCGTCTTCGCCGCGCTTCTTGTCGTCTTCGCTGATCGACTTGTCCTTCAGCAGGGCGGCGATGGCCTTGTTCGCATCCTGGCGGATGTTGCGGATGGCGATCTTGGCGCCTTCGCCTTCCTTCTGCACCTGCTTGCCAAGCTCGCGGCGACGCTCTTCGGTCGGCGGCGGCAGGTTCAGGCGGATGACGGTGCCGGCCACGTTGGGGGTCAGGCCGAGGTCGGAGGCGTAGATCGCCTTCTCCACGTCCTTGATCATGCCCTTGTCGAACAGGGTGATGACCAGCGAGTGGCCTTCGGAGACGCTGATCGAGGCGACCTGGTTGAGCGGCGTGTCGGTGCCGTAGGCCTTGACCGTGATCCGGTCCAACAGGGCCGGCGAAGCACGGCCGGTGCGGATGGAGGTCAGGGTTTGCTTCAGAGCATCGATGCTCTTTGCCATGCGCGTCTGCGCGTCCTGCTTGATTTCGTTGAGCATCGCCCGAATCCTGGGTGTCACTGGGAATCGGGCGATTATAGGCGAAATGGGGTGAACCAAGGTCCGCGCTGAACGGGCGGGTGCCGGCCGTGGCCGGCGCGCCGGTCAGGTGGCGTCGCGGCCGCGCACCAGGGTGCCGATGTTCTCGCCGTGCAGGATCTTCAGCAGTTCGCCCGGCTGGCCCATGTCGAACACGCGCAGCGGCAGGTCGCTGTCGCGGGCGAGGGCGAAGGCGGCGGTGTCCATCACTTCCAGACCACGGCGGATCACTTCGTCGTAGGTCAGGCTGTCGAAGCGGACCGCATCGCTGTGCTTGTTGGGGTCCTTGTCGTACACGCCGTCGACCTTGGTGGCCTTGAGCAGCAGGTCCGCGCCGATCTCGATGGCGCGCAGCGCGGCACCGGAATCGGTGGTGAAGAACGGGCTGCCGACGCCGGCGGCGAAGATCACCAGGCGGCCCTTTTCCAGGTGGCGGATGGCGCGGCGGCGGATGTAGTCCTCGCACACGTCGTTGATCTTGATGGCGCTCATCACCCGGGCCTTGGCGCCCAGCTTCTCCAGCGCGTCCTGCATGGCCAGCGCGTTGATCACGGTGGCCAGCATGCCCATCTGGTCGCCGGTGACGCGGTCCATGCCGCCGGCGGCCAGGCCGGCGCCGCGGAAGATGTTGCCGCCGCCGATGACCAGCGCCACTTCGGCTCCGGCCTGCTGCGCTTCGATCACTTCGCGCGCCAGGCGGTTGATGACCTTGGGGTCGATGCCGTAGTCCTCATCCCCCATCAGTGCCTCCCCGGAAACTTTCAGCAGGATGCGGCGATAGGAAAGATTGGACATGGTGGCCTCTGGATGCGTGGAAAACGCGGGAATTCTACTGGATGCGGCGGCACTCGGCGTGGAAAATCTGCTGCACTGCGGCGCAGCCCTGCCACAGCGGTGGATCGCCGCTTCCTGACTCCATTCAGGCCGTGGCGGTTCCCGGTGAACGCGCAATCACGCGGTTGCGCCCCAGGTTCTTGGAACGGTACAGCACGTCGTCGGCGGCCTTCAGCAGGTCCTGAACATCGGCGAAACGCTCATAGCCGCCCTGGGTGGCCACGCCGGCGGAGAAGGTGACGAACAGCGGGCCGTCGGCCACCTCGGCCATGGGGGTGTTGACGATGCTGGCCAGCACCCGGCGCACCACGTCCAGCGCCACCAGCTCGGTGGTGTTGGGCAGCAGGGCGATGAATTCCTCGCCGCCGAAGCGGGCCACGGTATCGCTGTTGCGCAGGTGTTCCTGCAGCTGGGTGGCGAACTCGCGCAGCACCTGGTCACCGAGCAGGTGGCCGTGGGCGTCGTTGATCTTCTTGAAATCGTCCAGGTCGATGAAGGCCACCGACAGCGGCCAGCCGTGCCGGGTGGCGCGCAGGAACTCCTGTTCCAGCACGGCCTCGAGCTGGCGGCGGTTGAGCACGCCGGTCAGGGCGTCGCGGTGGGCCTGTTCGGCCAGCCGGTTGGCGCGTGCCTCGAATTCGTCGGCGCGCTGGCGGGCCAGGGCGGCATCCTGCATTTCGCGCAGGTTGCGCAGCGTCGCCAGCTCCTGGGCATGGTCGATCAGCTGCTGCACGCGCGCAGGCGAAATCAGCGTGGTCTCGAACAGGGCGCTGATCTCGGGCAGGGCTTCGCCGATCCGGGCCAGCACCTGGTCGAACTGCGCGCTGTCCAGCTTGAGGGTCTCGTTGACCTGCTGCAGGGCATGTTCGCGGGCAGCATCGGCGTCGGCGCTGAGCCAGATGTCGGCGACCGCGCCGGACAGGGCCACGCAGGCCTGGAAGTTGTCCTCGGCCGCGGCCGGCGATTCGCTGCGGGCGATGGCGTCCACCAGGTAGCGCGGCAGATCCCACTGTTCGGCCATCCACGCGCCCACCTCGGCATGGGTGCAGTCCAGGTGCTCACGTTCGAGGGCGATCAGGGCCTCGTTGTCGCGGGCCTGGCGCAGCAGCGGCAGGTAGCGCTCGGGCTCGCTCTGGGCCAGCACGAGCACGCCGATGTCCTGCAGCAGGCCGGCCAGCATCAGCTCTTCGGCCTTGCGCAGGCCGCGGGCCTGGCCGAGCAGGCTGGCCGCCAGCGCGCTGAGGATGCTGCGCCGCCAGGCGCGCTCGCGCACGTCCTGGCCCTGGCCGGGGGCGGTCAGGTCCTGGGTGACGGTGAAGCCCAGGGCGAGGCTGACGGTGGCGTTGAGCCCCAGCATGGTCAGTGCCTGGCCGAGGTTCTCGATCCGGCGGCGGCTGGCATACAGCGGCGAATTGGCAATGCGCAGCATGCGCGCGCTCAGCGCCATGTCGATGGCGATGACGTCGGCGGCCGTGGTGATGTCGGTTTCCGGATCCTGCGCCAGTTCGATGATGCGCAGGGCAATACCGGGCGGCGAGGGCAGGTTGCGGCAGAGCGCCAGGGCGGCTGTCAGCTCGGGAGGCATGGCGGGAATACTGAGGTGATGTGGCAAGAATACATGGTGTGCGTCACAGATTTGAGTGTTGGTGCTTGCGTTGTGGGAAATGTTGCCTGCGACAGGTGGGGGTCGAGGTGCCTTTCGATGCAAAACCAACGGGCAGATCGTGCGGCGGTGGGGCAATGAGCTCTTTGGTACCACATCCGCTGGCGGATGGGGGAGTGGCACTGGTGGCGTCAGCTGCTGCAATGCGGTGGGCGGCGCGGGTACCATGCGGCCTCCAATAAAAAAGGATGGACCCCATGGCCGTAAAGTCGCTTCAGGAATTCCTCGCCAGCACGCACGAAAAAGATGTCAGTGCGGACGCCTTCGAGCTTGAGAGCCCGCACATGCTGGAGATACGGGTGAACGGCATGGTCTGGGCCAAGGCCGGTTCGATGGTGGCGCGCAAGGGGGCGGTGAAGTTCACCCGCCAGGGGCTGCTGGAGCAGGGGCTGGGCACGCTGCTGAAGAAAATGGTGAGCGGTGAGGGGCTGCAGCTGATGAAGATCGAGGGGCAGGGGCGGGCCTATCTGGCCGATGCAGGCAAGCAGGTGACGCTGCTGCGGCTGGCGGGCGAGTCGATTTTCGTCAACGGCAACGATGTGCTGGCCTTTGAGACGGGCATCGAGTCCAAGATCACCATGATGCGCAAGGTGGCAGGCATGCTCTCGGGCGGGCTGTTCAACATGCGCCTGAGCGGGCACGGGATCGTGGCGATCACCTCGCATTACGAGCCGCTGACGCTGCCGGTGACGGCGCAGGGCGGCCCGGTGTTCACCGACCCGAACGCAACGGTGGCCTGGTCGGGCTCGTTGACGCCCGAGATCGTCACCGATATTTCGCTGGGTACGCTGGTCGGGCGCGGTTCGGGCGAAACCCTGCAGCTGCGCTTCGCCGGCGAAGGCTGGGTGGTGGTGCAGCCGTATGAGGAAGTTTCGTTCCAGGCGAAGGGCTGAGGGTCGCCGGCCACAAAAAAAAGCCCGGCTTGCGCCGGGCTTTTTCGTGTCATCGCTTGAGGCGATGGATCAGGCCAGGCCGGCCTGCTTCATCACTTCGGCGGCGTAGTCTTCCACCACCTTCTCGATGCCTTCGCCAACAGCCAGGCGCTTGAAGCCGATCACGTCGGCGCCGGCGGCCTTGACCACCTGCTCGACGGACTGGTCGGTGTTCAGCACGTACGGCTGGCCGTACAGGGTGACTTCGTTGACGATCTTGGCGATCTTGCCGCTGATGATCTTCTCGAGGATGTCGGCCGGCTTGGACTTGTCCTTGTCGGACATCTTGGCCAGTTCGATTTCCTTTTCCTTGGCAACGAACTCGGCCGGCACGTCGGCAGCCTTGTTGTGCGGCGGGTTCATGGCAGCCACATGCATGGCCAGGCCACGCGCCAGCTCGGCGTCGCCGCCGGCCAGTTCAACCAGCACGCCGATGCGGCCGCCGTGCACGTAGGCCGCGACGTTGTTCGACGATTCCAGGCGGACGATGCGACGCACGTCGACCTTTTCGCCGACCTTGGCAATGACCGCAGCGCGGGATTCTTCGACGGTTTCGCCCGACGGCAGCTTGGCGGCCTTCAGCGCATCGATGTCGGCAGCGCCCGAGCTCAGCGCGACCGAGGCAACGGCCTTGGCGAAGTCCAGGAAGTTGCTGTCCTTGGCGACGAAGTCGGTTTCGGAGTTGATTTCGACCAGCACGGCCTTGTTGCCGTCCTGTGCCGACACGATGATGCCTTCGGCAGCAACGCGGTCAGCCTTCTTGTCGGCCTTGGCCAGGCCCGACTTGCGCAGCCACTCCGCCGAAGCGTCGATGTCGCCGCCGTTTTCGGTAAGTGCCTTCTTGCACTCCATCATGCCGGCGCCAGTGCGCTCGCGCAGTTCCTTGACCAGGGAAGCAGTGATTTCCACGGGAATTCCTCACGAAAGAAAGGGGTTGGGCCGGCATCGTGGCCGGCCCATGTGACAGCATCCTGTCATCGCGCCAGTGGCAGCGGACAGGAGCGGTGGACGCCAGGCGCCCACCGCGGGCCTGGATCAGGCCTGGGCTTCGCCCTTGTCGGCAGCAGCCTTCTTGGCCGGAGCGCGGCGGGCCGGCTTGGCTTCTTCGGCAGCCGGGGCGTCGGCGAACTCTTCTTCACGGACGGTGGCAGCGTGCGGAGCAGCAGCCTTGCCTTCCAGCACGGCGTCGGCAGCGGCGCGGGCGTACAGCTGCACGGCACGGATGGCGTCGTCGTTGCCCGGGATCGCGTAATCGACCAGTTCCGGGTTGTAGTTGGTATCGACGACAGCGATCACCGGGATGCCGAGCTTCTTGGCTTCCTTGATGGCGATGTCTTCGTGGCCGATGTCGATGACGAAGATCGCGTCCGGCAGGCGGTTCATTTCCTTGATGCCGCCCAGCGAGGCTTCCAGCTTGTCACGCTCGCGACGCAGGCCCAGCACTTCGTGCTTGACCAGCTTGTCGAAGGTGCCGTCGGTTTCGCCGGCTTCCAGTTCCTTCAGGCGGGCAACCGACTGCTTCACGGTACGGAAGTTGGTCAGGGTGCCGCCCAGCCAGCGCTGGTTCATGAACGGCATGCCGCAACGCTCGGCTTCTTCGCGGATCGACTCGCGGGCGCTGCGCTTGGTGCCCAGGAACAGGATGGTGCCGCGCTTCTGCGCGACGCTGGAAATGAAGTTCATCGCGTCATTGAAGAGCGGAACGGTCTTTTCCAGGTTGATGATGTGGATCTTGCCGCGGGCGCCGAAGATGTACTGGCCCATCTTGGGGTTCCAGTAACGGGTCTGGTGGCCGAAATGGACGCCGGCTTCCAGCATCTGACGCATGGTGACCTGGGGCATTGCAATACTCCTGATAGGGAACCGGCCGCCACGGGTGATAGAGGGCGGTCCGCCGCAAGGCGGGGGGTTCCGGGGTTTGGCTTCCCTGTCGCTTCCGTGTCCGAACTCCTCGCGGAGCACCCCGGCACGGATATGGGCGGCAGGTGTGGATTCACCGGTGACGTCCGGTGTTGACGGGTTTCCTGCGCACAGGGCGCGAAGAAATCCGGTCGATTATAGCCCGGGCCGGCGGTCCGGCGCAATTGGCGGGCTGGCGGCCGGGATGTCGGCTGGTTCCGCGTCGCCGATCCGGGCCCGGAAACGGCCCCCGGCATAGGCTGTGGCGGGGCCGGGCAGGGCCCACAGGCGGGTGCTGCCGGCCAGGACATAGCCGGCCAGCTCGGGAAGCAGCAGCGTGGCGCGTCCGTCGGGGCCAATGAAGGTCAGGTCCGCCAGCCGCGCGTGGCCGGTGCCGCCATTGTAAAGCGCCAGCAGGGCGTGGCCGGCAGCGTCGCGAAGGTCAGCGGACAGGGCGGGCGCCGGGCGCGGCTGCGGCCCGGCCACGAACACCGGCAGCGAGACCTGCAGCGGCGGGCTGGCGGGGCCGGCCCGGAGCACCAGCCGGTAGCCCTGTTCAGCGGTGGGGGCGGCGCCGATCCGGACCACCCGTACCCGCTGCCGGGCGTTTGGTGCCAGCGCCAGCCGGGTCGGGCTCACCACCACGTCCTGCGCCGGGGTCAGGCGTTCGGCGTCGGCGCTCTGTTCCCACCGGTACAACCGCGCCTGGCCCGACCACGGCTGCGCCGTCTCGTTGTGCAGCCACAGTTCGGCGTCCTGCTGGTCCGGGCGCAGCGCAACCCGCAGCGGGGAAATGTCCAGCGCCTGCGCGGCGGCCGGAGCAAGCAGCGCCAGCAGCAGGCAGGCGCGGATCAGAAGGTCAGGGTGAGCCATGGCCGGCGGGCGTCTTCGTCGTCTTCGTCCGCCGGGGTCAGCTGCTGCACCTGGGGCGGGGCCGGGATTTCCTCGTCGCTGCGTCGGTGTGCGCTGCGGCAGCTGGCACGCGCTGCGTCTGCGTCCAGTGCGCACGCCTCCACGATCCGCAGGCGGACCTGCAGCGGCGCATTGGCCGCGTTGGCGGCAGACAGCAGGGTGGTCAGCGCCACGCAGGTGGCCAGGCGGGCGCGGCGGCGTCGGTTCATCCGGATCGGCAGCGGGGGGTCGTTGGGATATCGGCCCGGCGCTGGCGGTCTTGAGGGGTGCGACTCAGTAGGTGATCGTCACCTTGATCTGGTCGCTGTAGCTGCCGGCGGCCACTGCGCCGACCGTGGGCGGTGCACGCCCATATACGGTCAGGGTCTGGGCGCTGCCGGTCCCCGTGCCCGAGACCAGGTCCACGTTGGCGGTGCTGCCCCAGCGCTGGGTGCGGGTGCTTTCGCGGTACAGCGCATAGGGAATGAAAAAGGCCGGGTTGGTGGTGTGCCGCATGCGCCGCACGCTGCCGTTCGCGTACAGGCCGTTGTCCAGCGCGATGGTGTAGGCGGTGCGGTTGAGGCAGGTCAGGCCGATGGTCGACGTGCGGTCGATGTTGGCGGTGATCGTGCCGGCACTGGTGCCGAAGTCCATGTCGGTAGTGACATAGGCACTGCACTGCGGCAGCACGGTGGCGGTGACCGTGAACGGGAAGCCGCCGGTGGCGGTCTTGTGCCCGCTGACGCCGGTGGCCGTGGTGCACGCCGCCGGCGCGGTGGCCGTGCCCAGCAGGACCTCGTTGTAGGCATATTCCAGGCGGACGTCGGCACCGCTGAACGCGGTGCTGTAACTGCCGGCCGCCAGCGTCTGGCTGGCTGGGATGCGACCGTAGATGGTCACGGTGACCGCGCCGCTGCCGCCGGTGAGCAGGGGCACCGAGTAGTTCAGGTCCACCACCTGCGGCCCGGGCGAGGTGCCGGGGGTCAGACCCCATATGGTGCTGTAGGCGGCGCTGGTGAACAGCTGGAAGCTGAGCGGATCCGCGGTGGTGTTGGTCATCCGCCGCAGCGGTGAAATGGCCACGCCGGTGCTGCCCACGCCGATGCCGATGCAGGCGCGTACCGACGCCGTTGCCAGCAGGCTCAGCGCGGCGGTGTTGCAGGTGATGGTGAACGTGGTGGTGGTGAAGCTGGGCGCAGCGGCGGCGTTGCCGACGTTGCCGAAGGCGGCCGTGACCGGGGTGGTGGTGGTGCAGGTGGTGTCGGCGCGGGCCACGCCGGCGCCCACTAGCCCGGCCAGTGCCAGCAACCCCCCCAGCAGCAGGCGCAGGCTCATGGCCCGGCTCCGGCCACGCAGCGCAGCGGCCCCAGCCGCAGCGCGGCGCTGCCCGGCGCCGGGCTGACCGGCACGCGCACTTCGCAGCGCCCGTCATCGGTGTCCACCTGCAGCACTGCCTGGGCCGGCAGATCTTCCAGGTAGACCTCGCCGTCGTAGCCCACCGTAGCGCTGCGCTGGTCCGGCAGCCGCACCTGGCTGCCGGCGGGCACGGGCCGGTCCTGCGCGTCGTGCAGGACCAGTGTGATGGCGCGGGTGCGGCGCAGTCCGAAACTGACCCCCAGCCCGGCGCTCTGCCGCGGCGTCACCAGCGTGTCCACGCGGTCGGCACGCATGTAGGCCGGCAGCTCCAGGGTGTCGATCGAAATCCGGTTGCGCTGCCAGGACAGCAGCGGGGTGACCAGCAGCATGCCGTCGTCGTCGGTCACCCCGATCACCCGATTTTCCAGGCGGACCGGTACGCCGCCCACGCCGTTGGTGGAGACCACCGCGAACGCGTCGGGTACCTCACGTGCGGCGAACAGGTGCCCGCCCATCCAGACCAGGCTGCCGCTGGCGTTGGCATAGGCGAAGTTGGCATCGCCCTGGCGCGCCGCGCCCAGCGAGTAGCGGCCCACCCGGTTCAACCAGCCGGCTTCGACCAGCCCGCCGGTGCCGTCATCGCCCTGCCGGGCCTGCACCCGCCAGCCGTAACCGCCCTGGCTGCCATCGCCGGGCACCGGCTGGGATACATCCACCGTGTACAGGTTGCGGTCGCCATTGCGCTGGGCGGCCAGGTTGCTCTGGCGGTTGTTGCCCAGGCTGGCCGACAGCGACAGGTACACGCTACGGTCGGCGTTGTCGTCCAGGTTCTGGTTGAACGAGGCGTAGGCCGACCAGCGTTCGGAGAACGTGCGGTTCCAGAACACGCTGGCGTAGCGGCGGTCGTCGCCATCCGGGTAGGACAGGCGCAGGTAGCTGGCGCTCAGCGAGCCCAGCCGGCCCAGGCTGGCACCGGCGGTGACCTGGTCGGTCACGTCCGGTGGCAGCGCACCCTGCAGGCTGCCCAGGTCCTGGAAGTCGCCATGCGTACGGCGGGTGGCGGCGTTGAGGTTGAACACCCGGTTGTTCCAGCTGTACCCCAGCGCCCACTGGCCTCCCTGCATGCCGTCGCGGCGGCTGTGCGCATAGGACGCGTTGACGACGCCGGCCTGGCCCAGCTGCCACCAGCCGCCGGCGCCGGCGCTGGCCACGCCACCCCCGCCTTCGGCATGCAGTTCGGCAGTGAAGCGGTTGCTGACCCCGCGCCGCCAGGTGGCGCTGCCCACGGTGGCACTGTCGTAGGCGAACGAGCGGATGCCGTAGTCGCGACGCATCCGGCCCACGCCCGCCGACCAGTCCGAGAGTCCTTCAGCCAGCAGCTGCTGGGTGCCATAGAAGGCAAAATCCAGGGTCTGCATGCGGCCGTAGGCATCGGTGATCACCACCTGCGCATTGCCGGTGCCGCTGATGCCCGGCTGCGCGGCCAGCTGGAACGGCCCCACCGGCACCTCGCCGTTGTACTGGCGCAGGCCGTCGACATAGAGCTCGACGTTGGAGGGCACCACGGCCTCGCCCAGGAAGCTCGGGGTGGGGGTGAGCACGCGGTAGGGCTGCAGGCCGTAGTTGCGCCCGATCTGGATGCCGCCCATGCGCACCGGGCGGCTCCAGTCGACGAAGCCGCTGAAGAAGTCACCGACGGTGAGGGTCAATGCGTTGTCGGGAAAATCCAGCTGCCACGCACTGTCCAGGCGCACGCTTTCGCCGCGCCAGTCGCTACGGCCGTCCTGGTAGGTGCGCAGCAGCTGGCTGCTGCGCAGCACGCCGCGGCCCATGCCGAACACCCGCCATTCGGTGGTGAGCGCCAGGTTGCCGGCGTCCTGGTTGTGGCTGGCATAGACGTCATAGTTGAGCAGGGCGCCTGGCGAGGCACTGGCCGTCGGGGTGCTCTGCGTGGCGGCCCCCACTTCGGTGACCGGCAGGTTGAGCTGTTCCAGCGGGATTTCCAGCGCCAGGGTCTGCAGGGAGGCGTCGTAGCGCATCACCAGCCCGCTGAGCTGGTCCAGTGCGACCGGCGCGCCGTCGGGCGCGGCGAAGCCGAGCTGGCGCAGCACGGGCGGATCGGCGCGCAGCTGGCCCGCCAGTTCGGTGAACGGCAGCAGGCCACGGGGGCTGCCGTTGAGGGTGACGTCCAGGTACAGGGTCTGCGGTGCGGTCAAGGGCGTAGGCGCCGGCAGCATCACATCATCGGCAGCCCCCAGTTCGGCGCTGGCGGCAGGCAGTTCGGCCGCCCATGCCGGTGCGCCCGGCATTCCAGACGAGACCGCGCCGGCAGCCAGGGCGACGCGCACGCAGGCCTCAGCGAGCCGGTGGCGTCGGGGACAGGGGCGTGGCTTGCGCGCCGCCATTGATCTTCGCCGATAGCGTGGCCCCGGCCAGCCGCGTCGCAGGAATATCCAGCGGCCAACGCATGGTCTGGCCGCTGAGCACGTAGCCGATCAGGCCGGGCTGGAAGACCTGCGGGCGATCCAGCGGACCTACCGCCAGATCGGCCAGTTGCGCATAGCCATCGCCACGGTTGTGCACTTCCAGCACCACCTTGCCATCGGGCTGAACAAGCACGCTGCTCTGCAGCTCGGGCTTGCCTGCGGCGCTGCCATCGGGTTGGATGAACACCGGCAGCGAGTAGCGCAGCACGAACTGCATGCCCTGGCGGTTGGGGTCCAGCGTGGGCACCTCGTCGACGATGACCCGGTACGACAGCTGTGCGTCGGGCGCTTCCGGCTGGGCACGCACGACGCGGATCAGCTGCTGCTGTCCGGCCGCGAGCGACTGCATGGGCGGGCTGACCACCAGGTCTGACGTGGGATCGAGCTGGTCGCGGCCGTCGCGCTGGGTCCAGCGGAATACGCGGGCCTGGACGCTTACCGGGGCCGATCCGCTGTTGCTGACCCACAGCGCTTCGGCGTTCTGGCGGGCGCTGAGCTGCAGCGAGGTGGGCGCAACCTGCAGGCTGGCGGCCCGCAGGCCGGGCATGCCAAGCACTACCAGCAATGCACAGGCGCAGACAGCCGCCGTGGAGCGCGGTACGCGCCCCCGTTCGAGTGCTGACATGGCGGCCTCAGTACGAGATGGTGGCGGTGACCGTGTCCTGGTAGGTACCGGTGGCGGCGTTGTTCACGCTGGGATTGGCCACCTGGCCATAGATCGGATACGCCTGCGCCAGGCCGGTCCCGGTGCCGGCCACCGTGTTGGTGCCGGTGGTCGCGCCCCAGACGTTTGCACGGCCCGCGTCGGAATACAGCTGGTACCCGACGAAGTTGTTGGTGGTCACCGCCGCATCGGTGTTGCGCATGCGCCGGGTGGTGACGTCATTGGCGGTCGCGGCGTTGGAGCCGGCGTTCAGCGCGATGGTGTACGGCGTCAGCGCCGAGCACTGCGCAGTGACCGAGCCCTGGGCGTTGGACGGGGTGGTGGCGGTGGACAGCGCCGTGCCGAAATCGACATCGGTCGCGGCGGCCGCCGTGATCGTGCAGGCCTTGGTGATGATGATGCGCACGTTGAAGGTGGTGGTGTCGGCCGCCATGGCGGGCGAGGCCAGGGCCACCAGGCCAAGGCTGAACAGCAGGGGACGCGGGGCGTGAAGGAATCGCATGGTCTTCTCCTTGGACGGGGGTCCTGGATGAACGAATCGATGCCGGCGTACTGCAGGGGGAGGGCGCCAGGGGCGGCGCTGACCCCCTTATAAAAGCGATGTTGTAGGGGGGGTGTGAGGAAAACTGGCCGGTTTTCACAGTTTTTCCGTTCCCTGCCCGCCCAAGCCCTGCCGCTGTGGGGCTTCGACCCGAACGTGGGCTGTCAGCGTTCCAGCCCTTCCCGTTCAGAATGGCCCCGGATCAGCGATAATGGGCGCCATGAGCGTGAATCTGAAAACCCCCGAGGAAATCGAACTGATGCGCGTCGCCGGCCGCCTGGCCAGCGAAGTGCTCGACATCGTCACCCCGTACGTCAAGCCGGGCGTGACGACCGAAGAGCTGGACCGCATCTGCCACGACCACATCATCAACGTGCAGAAGGCCACGCCGGCCAACGTCGGCTACCGTGGCTTCCCGAAGACGGTCTGCACATCGGTCAACAACGTCATCTGCCACGGCATCCCGAGCGAAGCCAAGGTCCTGAAGGACGGCGACATCGTCAACATCGATGTCACCGTGATCAAGGACGGCTGGCACGGCGATACCAGCCGCATGTACTACGCCGGCACGCCGTCGACGATGGCCAAGCGCCTGGTCGACACGACCTACGCGGCGATGTGGGCCGGTATCCGTGCGGTGAAGCCGGGCGCGACGCTGGGCGACATCGGCCACGCGATCCAGTCGCTGGCCGAAGCCGAGCGCTTCAGCGTGGTCCGCGAGTACTGCGGGCATGGCATCGGCAAGGTCTACCACGACGAACCGCAGGTGGTGCACTACGGGCGTCCGGGCCAGGGTCTGGTGCTGCAGCCGGGCATGACCTTCACCATCGAGCCGATGATCAATGAAGGCACCCGCTACAACAAGGTGCTTCCCGATGGCTGGACCGTGGTCACCAAGGACCGCAAGCTGTCGGCGCAGTGGGAGCACATGATCGCGGTCACCGAGACCGGCGTGGATGTGCTGACCCTGTCGCCCGGCGAATCGCAGGTCTGAGCATGTTGCCGGCGAGCCCGACCCTGGACGCGCCGGCCGACGCCGTCGCCGACCCCGAGTGGGCGGCGGAGGCTCGCCAGACCCTGCAGCAGGCCGACGCGCGCCTGTACCGGCGCTTCGACCAGAACGACAACATCGAGCGTCTGCTGGCGCTGCGCGCCCGCGCTGCCGACCATCTGATCCGGCTGGCATGGCAGCGCTGCGTGCCGGCCGATGCCGGGCTGGCGCTGTTTGCGGTGGGTGGCTACGGGCGCGGCGAACTGTTCCCGCGCTCGGACATCGACCTGCTGGTGCTGGGCGCGCCCGAGGCGCAGCGTCGGCATGAAGCGGCCTTGGCCCGCCTGTTCGCGCTGCTGTGGGATTGCGGCCTGCCGGTCAGTCATGCAGTGCGGTCGGCGCAGGAATGCGTGCAGGCCAGCGCCGACCAGACCGTGCTCACCGCCTTGATCGAATCGCGCCCGCTGGTGGCCGACGAGGCGGCACGCCAGGCGCTGAAGCAGGCCGTCAACCGCGAGGGCCTGTGGCCGCCGCGCGAATTCTTCCTGGCCAAGCGCGACGAACTGCTGGCCCGCCACCAGCGATTCGGCGACACCGCCGACAACCTGGAACCGGACATCAAGGATGGTCCGGGCGGGTTGCGCGATCTCAATACGCTGGGCTGGATGGCACTGCGCGCGTTCGGCGTGCGCGAGCTGGAAGCGCTGGTCGGGCTGGGACACCTCGGCCCCGATGAAGCCGCCGCATTACGCCGTGAGCGCTGCGCGCTGGCGCAGCTGCGGTTCGGCCTGCACCTGGTGGCCAACCGCCCGGAAGAGCGCCTGCGCTTCGATTACCAGAAGACCCTGGCCGCGCGGCTCGGCTTTGCCGACGACGTGGAGAGCCTGGCGGTCGAGAAGATGATGCAGGGCTTCTACCGCAGCGCCACCGTGGTGCGGCGGATCAGCGACCGCCTGCTGCAGCGCTTCGAAGAACAGTTCGACGGGGAGGCCGTGCCCGAACCGGTCAGCGTGGGCTTTTCCTTGCGCCGCGGCTACCTGGCCGCCAACGACCCGCAGTGGCCGCAGGGCGATATCGAGCAGGTGTTCGCGCTGTTCTCCAGCTGGGCCTACAACCCCGACGTGCGTGGTCTGCACTCGCTCACCGCGCGGGCCTTGGCCGAAGCGCTGGCAGAGCTGCCGGCGTACACCGAGGCCAGCACTGCCGCGCGCGAACAGTTCATGACCCTGCTGCGCAGCCCGCGCGCGGTGGATACGCTGGCACGCATGGCCCGCCTGGGCGTACTGGGACAGTGGATTCCCGCCTTCGCCCAGGTGTCCGGGCGCATGCAGTTCGACCTGTTCCATGTCTACACCGTCGACCAGCACACCTTGATGGTGCTGCGGAACATCGGCCTGTTCGCCACCAGCCGCGCCGACGAGCGCTTCTCCATCGCCCACGAGGTCTGGCCGCGGCTGCGCAAGCCGGAACTGCTGCTGCTGGCCGGGCTGTTCCATGACATCGCCAAGGGCCGCGGCGGCGACCATTCCGAACTCGGCGCGGTGGATGCCCGCGACTTCTGCCAGGCGCATGCGCTGAGCGGTTCCGATACCGACCTGGTGGCCTGGCTGGTCGAGCAGCACCTGCGCATGTCGGTCACCGCGCAGAAGCAGGACATCTCCGACCCGGACGTGATCCACCGCTTCGCCACGCTCGTGGCCAGCCGCGACCGCCTCGACTACCTGTACCTGCTGACCTGCGCCGACATCGCCGGCACCAGCCCCAAGCTGTGGAATGCGTGGAAGGATCGGCTGCTGGCCGACCTGTACTTCGCCGCGCGCCGGGCGCTGCGCGATGGCCTGGAAAACCAGATGCCGGCCGCCGAGCGCGTGCTGGAGGCGCGCGAGAGCGTGCGCGCGCTGGTGCGCGAGCGCGGCTACGACGACGCGACCATCGACCGCCAGTTCACCGTCATGCCGGATGAAAGCTTCATCCGCCTGCGCCCCGAGCAGCTCGCCTGGCAGGCCGCCGCGCTGGTGCCGGTCAAGCAGGGCCAGACCCTGGTCAAGGTGCGCCGGATCACCCCCGACGACGATGCGCTGGAAGTGTTCGTGCACTCGCCCGACCGCGACGGCCTGTTCGCTGCGATCGTGATGACCCTGGACCGCAAGGGCTATGGCATCCACCGGGCACGCGTGCTGGATGGCCCGGTGGACACCATTTTCGATACCTTTGAAGTGACCCCGGCCGACAGCTTCGCCGATGGCGATGCACCGCGGCTGGAAGCGGCGCTGCGCGAGGCGCTGGCCGGCGACCTGTCGCGGCTGCGCCCGTCGCGGCGGGTAGTGCCACGCCAGCTGCGCCATTTCCGCTTCGCCCCGCGCATCGAATTCCGCGATGCCAACGACAACGACACCGGCGGCACCCGCTTCAGCCTGGTCGCACCCGACCGCCCCGGGCTGCTGGCCGATGTCGCCTTCGTACTGCGCAACCAGGGCCTGCGTGTGCATGACGCGCGCATTGCCACCTTTGGCGAACGCGCCGAAGACATGTTCGTGATCAGCGATGAGCACGACCACCCCCTGACCGAAACCGCCCGGCAGCAGCTGCATGACGCCATGCTGCGCTGCCTGGACCCTGATCGAAACGCCGGAGACCCCCACTGATGGCCACCAAGCCTGCCAAGAAGACTGCCGCCAAGACCGCGGCGGCCAAGAAGACCGTTGCCGCTGCCCCGGCCGTGAAGAAGACCGCTGCGAAGAAAGCCGCGCCGGCCGTGAAGAAGGCGCCGGTAAAGAAGACCGTGGCCAGCAGTGCTGCGGAAACGGCGGCCAAGCGCGCCGAGAACATCGCGCGCAAGTCGCTGCGCAAGCCGGCCACCCCGGGCGTGGAAGAACTCAAGTTCGGCATCGAAAGCGCCTTCGAGCGCCGCGCCACGCTGACCCTGCATGAAATCGAAGGCTCGACCAAGCCGCTGGTCGGCCGCGTCATCGATGGCCTGGAAACCGGCGAGTTCCGCGTGGCCGAGCCGGATGGCCACGGTGGCTGGAAGGTCAACGAGTGGCTGAAGAAGGCGGTGCTGCTGTACTTCCGCGTGAATGACATGGCGGTGGTCGACGCGCGCCCGGCGCCGTTCTGGGACAAGGTGGAATCGCGCTTCGCCGGTTTCGACGAAGCAAAGTTCCGCCGCGCCGGCGTGCGCGTGGTGCCCGGTGCCATCGCGCGCCGCGGCAGCTACTTCGGCAAGGACGTGGTGCTGATGCCCAGCTTCACCAACATCGGCGCCTACGTCGGCGAAGGCACCATGGTCGATACCTGGGCCACGGTGGGCTCGTGCGCGCAGATCGGCAAGCACTGCCACCTGTCCGGCGGCGCCGGCATCGGCGGCGTGCTCGAACCGCTGCAGGCCAGCCCGACCATCATCGAAGACCACTGCTTCATCGGTGCGCGTTCGGAAGTGGTGGAAGGCTTCGTGGTCGGCCACCACAGCGTGATCGGCATGGGCGTGTTCCTGGGCCAGAGCACCCGCGTGTACAACCGCGCCACCGGCGAGATCAGCTACGGCTCGGTGCCGCCGTACAGCGTGGTGGTGTCCGGCCAGCTGCCGTCCAAGGACGGTTCGCACTCGCTGTACTGCGCGGTCATCGTCAAGCAGGTCGACGCCAAGACCCGCAGCAAGACCAGCGTCAACGACCTGCTGCGCGGCCTCGCCGACTGATGCGGTGACGCAATCGGGGCATCGCCACGATGCCCCGATGACGCTTTCACCGCGCGCTGTGGTGCGGCTTCGCAAAGCCGGTCACAGCTTGACGCACGCATTGCCCACCGCCCGTGCTCGCGTGCCTATGCTGCGCTTCCCCAGGCAGAAGGCGCTTCCGTGGAAAACGTCAGCAATGCGGTGTCGGTGATCCGCTATCCGATTCAACCGCTGCCGCAGGTCGCTGCGGATCGTGCAACGGTCGACAACGCGATTCTACCGACTGGCATTTACAACCTTCCGGGCTTCGCCGGCATGCCCAACGTGCCTGCCGGCGAATATGGCGTGCGCCTGACGCAGGCCGACTACGTCATTTCAGCGCTGTACCAGAAGATCGTGAAGCACGGTGATCTGTCCACGATCGACGCGGACCTGGATACGATCGCGCGCGTGATGTCCGGCAGCGTCGGCTTTGGCGACACCGAAGACGAACAACGCGCCTCCAACATCTACATCGGCAAGGCGCTCAACATCCTGTGCCAGCAGGTGCGCCGTACGTCCGGGCCGCCCTGCGATGGAAATCGTCTGCTGCGCGCGACCCAGCGCTGCGTTGAAACGATCCGGGCCCGCCAGGAGTTCACCCTGGAAAACGCCAGTGTGATGATGTTCCACCTGGGGGAGCTCATCAACCATCCGCCTCTGCAACGCTGCTGCAGCGCGACGATCACCGACCACCTGGCCCCGATCTTCGAAACCCTGCTGCGGCAGCATCCGATCCACGCCATCGAGGGTGCGACGCTGGCCTTCGGTCTGGTCAGCGCGCTGCGCGCGTCCGAGCATCTGATGACGCGACCGCAGGGCGCGACCCTGCCACGCCCCGCCGCCGACAGCCTTTTGTTGACCGTGCCGTCGCTGCTGGAGGCGCAGCCGGATCTTCTGCTGGGGTGGGAAAGCCGGACCCTGGCCCTGGTGGCCAAATACGGTGTGCAGTACCTGCGGCGGCTGGCGCAGCTGAGCCGGGGCCGCGGGCGCCTGGTCCAGGGCAACGCGCTGCAGATCAACGCAGCGCGCGTGCTCAAGCCGATCATCGAGGAAGCCCGCCAGCCGTCGCGGCGGATATGGGACCAGCGCGATGGCGATTACCGCGGCCTGGGCCAGGACAAGCAGCTCCGGGACTACCTGGCCTATGCCACGCATTACTACTGCCGGTGGCTGACGCAGCAGCCGGAATGGGTGCAGTCGCGGTTGACGCTGCAGGAGGCGCCGCGCCAGGTCGCCGACAACCCGGCCAATGGCCGCAGCTTTGCCAACGTGGTGCAGCGGGGCAGCGGCGTGGCGACATTCACAGAGCAGGCGTATCCCGTCCCCGCACCGTTCGTCGCAACACCAGTGCGCCGGCCGCGGTCCACCGAGATTACCCACCTGGAACCCCCCAGTGCGCTGGCCCGGTTCAGCCAGGCCGCCGGCGATCTGGTCCGGCTCGCCGAGGACGCAGACCGCTTCGACCGCGAAGACGCGGTATCGGCCACCAACGCATTGATCGTTTCGATCGAGGCGGGGCGGACCGCCTTGAACGACGCCTCCCGCGTGCAGATGCTGCTGGACATGGACGCGGTGTGCATGCGCCTGTATGCGGCCGATCCGTTCGATGCTCCGCAGTACCGGTGGCAACTGTCCAGCATGCGTGGCTTCCTGTCCTCGCAGCTGGCGCTGCTGGTGGATCGGGAAGGACGCCCGCTGATGGGGACCGACGTGCCGTTCGACTCCGGCCTGTCGTCGTGGCAGCGCTCCCTGCTCACCGAACTCAACAAGTACGATGCATCGTCTGACCTGGATGCCGGAGCCTCGGCAGGGCAGGGCTATACTGGAAGCCAGTACCCATGACCCACTGTCGGCAATGACCACCACCGTTTACGGATTGAAGAACTGCGATACCTGCAGGAAGGCCAGCAAGTGGCTGGACCGCTTCCAGGTGCCGTACACCTTCGTCGACTACCGCGACGTCAAACCCAGCCCGGAAACGCTGCTGGACTGGGCCGCCCAGGCCGGGGGGTTCCCGGCGCTGGTCAACCGTTCCTCCACGACCTGGCGGCAGCTGCCTGAGAACCGCAAGGCGGCGGCCTCCGACGCGGAGTGGAAGCTGCTGCTGCGGGAGTATCCGCAGCTGATCAGGCGTCCGGTCGTCGTGAGCGCGGACGGCGTGATGACCCAGGGCTTTTCCGACAACGGGTTCAAGCAGCGGTTCGGAGTGGGCGCGTGAACGACATTGTTGCACTGACCTGCGACCTGATCGCCCGGCCGTCGGTGACGCCCGAGGATGCCGGCTGCCAGGCACTGCTGGCCGGGCGCCTGCAGCAGGCCGGCTTCACCTGCGAACACCTGCGCCTGGGCGAGGTCGACAACCTGTGGGCCACGCACGGGCAGGGCGCCCCGGTGCTGGTGCTGCTGGGCCATACCGACGTGGTGCCGAGTGGACCGGTCGAGGCGTGGACCAGCGATCCGTTCGATCCGCAGATCCGCGACGGCGTGCTGTATGGGCGCGGCGCGGCGGACATGAAAGGCAGCGTGGCCGCATTCGTGGTCGCGGCCGAACAGTTCGTCGCCGCCCATCCGGACCACCCCGGCACGCTGGCAGTGCTGCTGACCAGCGATGAAGAAGGCGATGCCATCGACGGCGTGCGCCGGGTCGCAGAACTGTTCCGCGAGCGCGGCCAGAAGATCGACTGGTGCATCACCGGCGAGCCGTCCTCCACCGCCGTGCTCGGCGACCTGCTGCGGGTTGGCCGGCGCGGCAGCCTGTCGGGCACGCTGACCGTTCAGGGCGTGCAGGGTCACGTGGCGTACCCGCACAAGGCGCGCAATCCGATCCACCTGGCCGCTGCGGCGCTGTCCGAGTTGACCGCGCGGCATTGGGATGATGGCTTCGAAAGCTTCCCGCCGACCAGCCTGCAGGTGTCCAACATCCACGCCGGCACCGGCGCCAACAACGTGATTCCCGGCGAGCTGCAGGTGCTGTTCAACCTGCGCTACAACCCGCTCTGGAACGCGCCGAAACTGGAGCAGGAGATCACCGCCCTGCTGGACCGGCATGGCCTGGAGTACCGGCTGAAGTGGCACCGCAGTGGCGAGCCGTTCTACACCCCCGAAGGTACCCTGCGCCGGGTGGCACGCGAGGCGCTGGGCGAATTCGCCGGCGCTGCGCCGGAAGAGAGCACCGGCGGCGGCACCTCGGACGCGCGCTTCATCGCACCGCTGGGCGCACAGTGCATCGAAGTGGGGCCGGTCAACGCCAGCATCCACCAGGTGGACGAGAATGTGTCGGTGGCCGACCTGGAGAAGCTGCCGGAACTGTACCGGCGCCTGATCGAGCGCCTTCTCACCGAAGGTAGAGCCGACTGTTAGTCGGCTGCTCTACGCGCGCCGATGGTAGAGCCGACTGTTAGTCGGCTGCTCTACGCGCGCCGATGGTAGAGCCGACTGTCAGTCGGCTGCTCTACGCGCGCCGAAGGTAGAGCCGACTGTTAGTCGGCTGCTCTACGCGCAGATCCAAGGTCCCCGCAGCGGCCGGCAGCCGACTAACAGTCGGCTCTACCCTCGGCGCTACCTTCGGCTCCGCCGGCATCAGGCCACGATCAATCCAAACGCGGCCAGCGCTGCGCCCGCCTGGCGCTGTGAAATCACCGCCTTCCTGAAGTGTTTGCTGTCCATCACGTTGAGCCCGGTGATATCAGCACCGCGCAGGTCGGCGCCGTCAAAGCGGGTCAGGCGAATCTGCGCGTTGCGCAGGCTGCCGCCCTCGAACACGGCATCGCGGAAATCGCAGCCGGACAGCTCCGCATCGGAAAAATCCATTCCCTGCAGCGTAGCCTTGCGGAACGACAGCCCACGCAGGTCCGCACTGACCAGCAGGCAATCGCGGAACTCCAACGCCCAGCCGGTCACCTCCTGCAGGTGCGCGCCGGTCAGCTTGCAATCCTCGAACCGGACCGATGACAGCGTGGCGCGGCGCCAGTGGCTGTTGTTCAGATCGCAGTGCGAAAACACCGCATCGCTGAGCAGCGCCGAGCTGAAATCGCACTCGCCGCCGCGGCATTTTTCCCAGCGGCTTTCCTCCAGCGAGGCGGCCAGCCAGGACGTGCCCGCTACCGAGCAGCGCGTGAACTGGAAACCGTCCATGTCCAGCCGCGAGAAATCGGCATTGTCGAAGCGGCAGTCCTCGAACACGGCCGCACGCGGATGCGCGGCGACGATGGCCTGCATGCGGGCGCGGGAGAGGGTTTCATCACGGAACGTGGCGGTACTCATGCCGCCCATTCTGGGCGAAGCGCGCGCCCGCCGGCAGACTTGAAGGTCGCCGGCGAGTGTGTACAGCCCGGTTCAATCAAACGTCCAGAACGCCGGTTGGATGCCCTTGCGCCAATACGATTCACCGGCCAGGAAGAACTTCTGTGCCTCGGCCTTGGCAAACCATCCGGCGGCCGCCGCCTCATCCCGCGGCACCCCCGGCGGCGCACGGCCCAGGAGCAGGCCCGTGAAGTACTGGCCGAACACGTTGCCCTGCTGGGCGGCCTTGCGGTACCACTGCAGCGCCATCGCAGGGTCGCGTTCGATGACCAGGCCCATGCCCCTTTCGTAAAGCGCGCCCAGGTCCACCTGTGCCTGGGCATCGCCGCGCGCCGCGCGCCGCTGGATGTCGACCACCAGCGGGTGCAGTGCACCGGCTTGCGGGGCAATCGCGGCGGGCAGGCCCGAACTGCTCGTCGAATAGCGCTGGTAAACCGTGGCGCGCAGGTCCCAGCGCAGTGCTGCGGCCGCGTGGCCACGTTCGCGTTCGAATTTTGCAAGCGACAGCATCGCGCCCGGACTGCCGTGGTTGGCCGCAGCGAGGTACCAGCGCCCGGCCTTGCGCGGCGACGCGCGCAGGACCGGGGGCGGCGTGTCTTCAGGGCGACGGCCGGTGTACATCGCACCGCTGGCCCAGATCCGCCCCAGCGCTTCTTCCGCAATGGTATTGCGGAAACTCCAGGGCGTGGCGGCCGCAGCGCGCTCATACCAGTCCAGCGCCCGGCGGTCGTTCCAGCGTTCATGAAGTTCGGCCAGCTCCAGCATGCCCTCGATGTCGCCGCGCTCGGCGGCGGTGAGCCACTTCACTTCGGTATCGCTGGTCGGGCGGTTGGGGGCGGTGGTGCAGGCGGCCAGCGCCAGCAGCGCCAGCGCGGAAAGCGACAGGCGGAAACGAAGGGGATTCATCCGTGAGTTCCAGGAGGCAGGCGTGGATTATCCGGGACGGGGCACGTCAGGGGCTGAATCGGTTGCGCCCGCAACAGTTGCGCCTCGGCCAGAACAGCGGTACGGTCGATCCATGTCCACGCTCCTGGCCACCGCCGTCACCACCAACAACCGCAATAACCTGCGCGCGAATAATCGTGCGCGGCCAATGCGGGACTGCGACCAGGGCTAGAACAAGCAACATACGCCCGGACCCCAGAGAACCCGCATCGGCCGATGCGGGTTTTTTTGTTTCTGGCCGGTCGAATGCAGGCATTACGTGTATTCCCCCATCATCAGGAGCTGTTCCCATGTGTTCGATCTTCGGAATGTTCGGCCTGCAGGCCGGCGATGACCTCACCGCGCTGCGCCGCCACGCGCTGGACCTGTCGCAACGCCAGCGCCATCGCGGCCCGGACTGGAGCGGGGTATACGTCGATGACGGCGCCATCCTGGTCCACGAGCGGCTGGCCATCGTCGACCCGGCCGGCGGCTCGCAGCCGCTGCTGTCCGACGACGGCAGCCTGGCCCTGGCGGTCAACGGCGAGATCTACAACCACCGCGAACTCAAGGCCGAACTGGCCCAGCCGTATGCGTTCCAGACCGGCTCGGACTGCGAGGTGATCAACGCGCTGTACCAGCAGGACACCCCGGCCTCGTACCTGAACCGCCTCAACGGCATCTTCGCGTTCGCGCTGTGGGATCGGACCCAGAAGCGCGTGCTGATCGCGCGCGATCCGATCGGCGTGGTGCCGCTGTACTGGGGCCACGACAAGGACGGCCGCCTGCTGGTGGCCTCCGAACTGAAATCGCTGGTGGATACCTGCGCCGACGCCGCGCAGTTCCCGCCCGGCCACTGGTATGACAGCGCCACCGACACGCTCACCCGCTACTACGAGCGCCCGTGGCGCGACTATGACGCGGTGGAAGGCGTGGACGCTGATCGCGTTGCACTGCGTGAAGCGTTCGAGCGCGCCGTGCACCGGCAGCTGATGACCGACGTGCCCTACGGCGTGCTGCTGTCCGGCGGTCTTGATTCCTCGCTGGTAGCCGCCGTGGCTGCACGCTATGCCCGCCACCGCATCGAAGATGGCGACCAGAGCGAGGCCTGGTGGCCGCGCCTGCACTCGTTCGCCATTGGCCTGAAGGGCTCGCCCGACCTGGCCGCCGCTGCCATCGCCGCCGAAGCGCTCGGCACGGTCCACCACGGTTTCGAGTACACCTTCGAAGAAGGGCTTGATGCGCTGCCCGACGTGATCCGCCACGTGGAAACCTACGACGTCACCACCATCCGCGCCTCCACCCCGATGTTCCTGCTGGCGCGACGGATCAAGGCGATGGGCGTAAAGATGGTGCTCTCCGGTGAGGGCAGCGACGAAATCTTCGGCGGCTACCTGTACTTCCACAAAGCGCCCAACGCCCGCGAGTTCCACGAAGAGCTGGTGCGCAAGCTGGATGCGTTGAACAACTACGACTGCCTGCGCGCCAACAAATCGATGATGGCCTGGGGCGTGGAGCCGCGCGTGCCGTTCCTGGACCGCGAATTCCTCGACGTGGCGATGCGCATCGATGCGAAGCACAAGATGGTCGGGCAGGGTGCCGGTGGCGCGCGCCGGATCGAGAAAGCGGTGCTGCGCGAGGCGTTCGAAGGCTACCTGCCGGATTCGATCCTGTGGCGGCAGAAGGAGCAGTTCAGCGATGGCGTGGGTTATGGCTGGATCGATGGGCTCAAGGCGCACGCCGACGCCCAGATCAGCGACCGGGTGATGGCCGCAGCGGACAAGCGCTTCGTGCACAACCCGCCGCAGACCAAGGAGGCCTATTACTACCGCCACGTGTTCGAGCAGTACTTCCCGACCCAGGCCGCGGCCGAAACCGTGCCCGGCGGCAAGTCGATCGCCTGCTCGTCGCCGGCCGCGATCGCCTGGGACGCCAGTTTCGCCAGCATGGCCGACA
>NZ_JBNBBE010000003.1:166722-202285 GCF_050031795.1 Stenotrophomonas sp. SrG | reverse complement strand
TGCCGAACCGGTGGTGGGCAGCGACTGGGCCCACCACCTGGCCTCGCCGTTGGGCCTGTTCCTGCTGCAGCTGCTGGTGCTGCTGGTGGTCGCCAAGGGCGCGGGCGCGCTGTTGAAGCGGCTGGGCCAGCCGGCGGTGATCGGCGAAATGGCCGCCGGCCTGATGATGGGCCCGCTGGTGCTGGGCAGCCTGCTGCCGGGCCTGCACGGGGCGCTGTTCCCGGCCAGCTCGCTCGGCCCGCTGGGCATGCTCAGCCAGCTGGGCGTGCTGATGTTCCTGCTGGTGGCCGGTGCCGAGCTCGACCTGGGCGGGCTGCGCGGCCGCCGCCGTTTCGCCTTCACCGTGAGCCATGCCGGCATTGCCGTGCCGTTCGTGCTGGGTGTGCTGCTGGCGATCTGGCTGTATCCCGAACACGGGCCGCAGGGCGTGGGCTTCACCGCCTTCGCGCTGTTCGTGGGTATTTCGCTGAGCATCACCGCGTTCCCGGTGCTGCTGCGGATCCTCGCGGACCGCGGCATCACCCAGACCCCGCTGGGACAGACCGCGATTGCCTGCGCGGCGCTCGGCGATGCCACCGCATGGTGCCTGCTGGCCTTGATCGTGGCCGCCGCCCAGGCCACCGGCTGGGTGCCAGCCAGCCTGAGCCTGCTGTGCGTGGTGGTGTTCATCGCGCTGATGCTGGGCGTGGTCAAACCGTGGTTCTCGCGCCAGGTCATTCAACCGGGCAGCGAAGGCCGCTGGCTGCTGGGCATGCTGCTGCTGTCGCTGGGCAGTGCACTGGTTACCGAAGTGCTGGGCATCCATGCGCTGTTCGGCGCGTTTGCGGCCGGCGTCGCCGTCTCGTCGAATGCGCAGCTGCGCGGGTTGTTGATCGCCCGCGTCGAGCCGTTCGCGGTCACCCTGCTGCTGCCGTTGTTCTTCGCCATGACCGGCCTGCGCATGCGCGCCGATGCGCTGCAGGGCAGCGACCTGCTGCTGTGCGCGGTGGTGATCGCGGTGGCCACGCTGGGCAAGCTGTTCGGCACCTGGAGCGCCGCGCGCAGCGCAGGCATGGGCAACCACGAAGCCTGGAAGCTGGGCGCGTTGATGAACACGCGCGGCCTGATGGAGCTGATCGTGCTCAACCTGGGCTACGAGCTGGGCTTCCTCGGCGACCGCCTGTTCGCGGTGCTGGTGATCATGGCGCTGGTGACCACCGCCATGACCGGCCCGTTGCTGAGCTGGATGGAGCGCTGGAAGGTACGCGCCTAACCACCGGATGGCGGTACACGCGACGGCGTGCGCGACGGGGTGCGCAACGGGGTAGAGCGGACTGTCAGTCCGCTTCCTTGCCGGGTTCCAGCACCAGCGTGTAACGCGCCTTGCCCGGCAGGAACGGCGTCGGCCTGCCGTGCACCCAATCTTCGTGGCCTGCGCCCCAGAACGGCGACAGCGGATGGCCGCTCTGGCCGCCGGGCATGTGGATGATCCCGTCGGCTTCATGCCCGGGCGATACCACCATGCGTTGCGAGGCACCGAAGGACGGGCCCTGCACGCGTGGCAGGTTGCTGTCGCCGGGCAGCGCATCGGCCGGCATGCACAGCCACGGCCGGGCGAAGGCGGGCAGGGCGCGGCTGATCGGGTGGCAGATGGCCGCCGTGTTGCGCTCACCCCAGGTGCGCCTGGAGAGGTCCGCTCCCTTTTCCACCAGCTCGGTCTCCGCCTGCCGCGCCGCATCGGCCAGCAGCGCGTTCCAGTCCGCGTACGGTGCCGGCAGGAGATGCGCGGGCTGTTCACTCACCAGCGGCCAAAGAACACCCTCGACCTGCGCCAGCTTCGGCTCCAGGTAGTCTTCGCCCAGCGATTGCTTGGCCGGCGCGAGCAGCGCAGTGGTGATGATGTCCTGCACCTTGCTGCGGAAGCCGCGTGCGATCCGGTAGCTCACCGCCTCGGCCGACGCGTGGCCTTCCCACTGCCGGCTGGCTGCCTCCAGGCGCTTCAATGCCGGGTCATCGCTGTATTCGACCACCTGCCGCAGCAGGGTCCACCAGCGTTCAAGGAATACCGCGCGGTCGTCCAGCTGGATCGCCAGCAGGTCGCGTTCGCTGAAACGCTGCTTCGCGTTGAGGTCGTCGCGGATCTGCCGCCCACGCGCGCCCAGGTCGTAGCCAGCGTTGCCGGCCATTGCCAGCTCGGCGCCATCCAGCACGCGGCCGTTGGCGGTCCACAGCCGCTGGCTGGGCGGATCTACCAAGGCAGGCGACTGGTCGCTGCGGATCGCCCACGGCGCGCAATGGGCCGGTGCGACGGTGGTGAAGCCGCTGGGCGGGCAGTCCGCCGCGCGATCCGGGCGGGCGCCGATCAACCGCCACGCGATGCGGCCCTTCGCGTCGGCCAGCAACAGGTTCTGGGTGGGAATGCCGGCGCGGTCAGCGATCTTCAGCGCATCGTCGAGGTCGCCGGCCCGCGCCATGTCGGCGAACGCCATGCTGACCGCGCCCGGCAACTGTGCGGTCCAGCGCAGCGCTTCGCCGCTGCCATCGGCGCGCTCGCGCAGGATCGGGCCCCACGCGGTTTCGCGCACGCGCAGGCTTACGTCGGCCCCGCCGGCCACCCGGATGCGCTCTTCGTGCACCTGGACGCCTTCCGCGCCTGCGGCGACAGGCATGAAGTCGGCGTTGTCGATGTAGCTGTTGGTGAAGCCCCAGGCCACATGACCGTTGCTGCCGACCACGATCGCCGGCAACCCGGGCAGCGAGAAGCCGCTGACATCCACCTGGCCGTCCGGTGCGGCGGGGTCGGGGTAGCGCAGGCGTACCCGGAACCACAGGTTCGGCGCGCGCAGGCCCAGGTGCATGTCATCGGCGAGGATCGCGCGGCCATCGGCAGTCAATGCGCCGGCCACCGCGAAGTTGTTGCTGCCATGCACGTCCTGCCCGGCGCGTTCGCTGCTGCCTTCATGCGCAGAGGGTGACGGCCGTTGGCCGTTACGCAATTGGAGCGCATCGGCGGGCGGCAACAGCGCATTCCCGCGCGCTTGGCCAAACAAGGGCGCATCCCATTCGCTGCCGTCGTGGCTGAGCAGCGCGTACAGCGCCGGGGGTGCCACCGCGCGGATCCGGCGCATGGCCAGCTCGTTCTCGTTGGTGGGGTCCTGCAGGTCCGCGTACATGGCCAGCCCGGCCAGCACCGAATCGGTGGCGGTCCATGCGGTCGGTTGCTGGCGCAGCAGCAGGTACGGCCAGGGGCGCACGCGCAGGCTGCCCAGGCCGCGGTTGACGCCTTCCACGTAGGCCTGCACCACCTGCGGGCGCTCGCCCAGCGCCTGTGCAAGGTGCGCTTCGGTGCGGGCACGCAGGCGGTGCACCCGCATGCGCTGGTCGGTGGGCACGGCAGCCGGACCGAACAGCTCGGACAGCTCGCCGGCGGCCGCGCGGCGCATCAGGTCCATCTCGAAATAGCGCTCCTGCGCATGCACCAGCCCCAGTGCCCGCATCGCATCGGCCTCGCTGCCGGCATCGATGGTGACCACGCCCAGCGCATCGCGGCTGACGCTGACCCTGCCCTGCAACCCGGCCACGGACTGTTCGCCTTCCAGCGCCGGCAGGCTGCCGCGCAGCAGGAACCAGGCCACGCCGATCACGACGACCACGATCCCGACCAGCACCCCGAACGCCCACGCACCCCGTTTCAGCCAACGACGCATCCCACGCTCCCCGAACAAGGTCATGCAGGCCGCCCCCACCTGCGCCTGCGCATGCAACTGATTCCGATTAGATCACGGCGATCCGGGATAGGGCACCATGGCTCCCATCGATTCACAGGAGCTCCCCCATGAAAGGCCATCCCGACGTCATTGAATGCCTGAAGGAACTGCTGCGCGGCGAACTTGCCGCGCGCGACCAGTACTTCATCCACTCGCGCCGCTACGAGGACCAGGGTCTGTTCGCGCTGTACGAGCGCCTCAACCACGAGATGGAGGAGGAGACCCAGCACGCCGACGCGCTGCTGCGCCGCATCCTGTTCCTGGGCGGCAACCCGGACATGCGTCCGCACGGCTTCGAGCCGGGCGTGACCGTGGAGGACATGCTGCAGAAGGACCTGGACACTGAATACAGCGTGCGCAACAACCTGGCGGCCGGCATGAAGCTGTGCGAACAGCACCAGGATTACGTGAGCCGCGACATGCTGCTGGTCCAGCTCAAGGACACCGAAGAAGACCACGCCTGGTGGCTGGAACAGCAGCTGGGCCTGATCAAGCGCATCGGCCTGGCCCTGTACCAGACCAGCAAGATGGACGCGAAGGGCACCGCCGCGCATTGAGGTGCCGGTAGCGCCCGACCGTGGGTCGGGCGGAACCCACTGCCAGCCAGCCACAAGCCAGCCAGCGATGGATACAAAAAAAACCGGGGAAATCCCCGGTTTTTTCTTGGGCGATCATTCCACCGACAACCCTTCCACCTTCTGCCACCCACGCGGCAGCAGGTGCCCGCGGCTGGCGCGGCTGCCGAGGTAGGCCTCCAGGTCCTTGTACGACAGGTTCATCGTGCGCTGCCCGCTGCGCACCAGCAGCGTGTTGCCCGGGCCCACCGCCACCACCGCGACCACGCGCTCGGTGGCCAGCTTGGCCTTGGGGATTTCGATGATCTTGTTGCCCTTGCCCTTGTCCAGTTCCGGCAGGTCGCTGGCGGGGATGGCCAGCAGGTTGCCCGAGCTGGTCACCGCCACGATGCGGTCGGTGTCCGGGTTGGCGACCACGGCCGGGGTCAGCACCTTCGAACCGGAGGTGAGGTTGAGCATCGCCTTGCCGGCCTTGTTGCGCCCGGTCAGGTTCTCGAAGCGGGTCACGAAGCCATAGCCATGCGTGGAGGCCAGCACGAAGCGGGTGGCGTTTTCGCCGCTGGCCAGGGTCATGAAGGCACTGCCCGGCGCCGGCGAGAAGCGGCCGGTGAGCGGCTCGCCGTTGCCACGTGCCGAGGGCAGCGTATGCACCAGCGTGGAGTAGGCGCGGCCTTCGCTGTCCAGGAACGCCACCTGCTGCGTGCTGCGCGCACGCACCGAACCCAGCAGGGCATCGCCGTCGCGGTAGGACAGGGTGGACGGGTCCATGTCGTGGCCCTTGGCCGCGCGGATCCAGCCCTTTTCGGACAGCACCACGGTCATCGGCTCGCTCGGCACCAGCTCGGTTTCGTCAATCGCCTGCGCCGCGCCACGCTGCACCAGCGGCGAACGGCGCGCGTCGCCGAACTTCTTCGCATCGGCCACCAGCTCGTCGCGGATCAGCTTGCGCAGCTTGGCCTTGCTGTCCAGGATCGACTGGATCTTGTCGCGTTCCCTGGCCAGCTCGTCCTGCTCGCCGCGGATCTTCATTTCTTCCAGGCGCGCCAGTTGCTTGAGCTTGGTTTCCAGGATGTATTCGGCCTGGTCGTCGCTCAGGCCAAAGCGCGCGATCAGCGCCCGCTTGGGTTCGTCCTCGGTGCGGATGATGTGGATCACTTCATCCAGGTTGAGGAACGCCACCAGCAGGCCTTCCAACAGGTGCAGGCGACGCTCGACCTTCTCCAGGCGATGGGTGAGGCGGCGGGTCACGGTGGTCCCGCGGAACTGCAGCCATTCGCTGAGCAGCATCTTCAGGTTCTTCACCTGCGGACGCCCGTCCAACCCGATCACGTTGAGGTTGACCCGGTAGCTGCGCTCCAGGTCGGTGGTGGCGAACAGGTGGCCCATCAGCTGTTCGGCATCGACACGGTTGGAACGCGGCACCAGCACCACCCGCACCGGGTTGGCATGGTCGGATTCATCGCGGATGTCTTCCAGCCACGGCAGCTTCTTGGCGCGCATCTGCGCCGCGATCTGCTCGATCACCTTCGAGGGCGAGACCTGGAACGGCAGCGCGTTGATGACGATGTTGGTGCCGTCCTTGAAGAACGTCGAGCGTGCACGCACGCTGCCGTAGCCGGTTTCGTACATGGTGCGCAGGTCGGCGGCCGGGGTGATGATCTCGGCCGCGCTCGGGTAATCCGGGCCCTTCACGTGTTCGAGCAGGTCGCTGATGCTGGCCTCGGGGTCATCCAGCAGGTGCAGCAGCGCGCTGACGATCTCGTTGAGGTTGTGCGGCGGTACGTCGGTGGCCATGCCGACGGCAATGCCGGTGGTGCCGTTGAGCAGCAGGTGCGGCAGGCGTGCCGGCATCCAGGTCGGCTCTTCCAGGGTGCCGTCGAAGTTCGGGGTCCAGTCGGTGGTGCCCTGGTTGATTTCGCCCAGCAGCACCTCGGCGATCGGGGTCAGTTTGGACTCGGTGTAGCGCATCGCCGCGAACGACTTGGGATCGTCGGTGGAACCAAAGTTGCCCTGGCCTTCGATCAGCGGGTAGCGGTACGAGAACGGCTGGGCCATCAGCACCAACGCTTCGTAGCAGGCGCTGTCGCCGTGCGGATGGTACTTACCAATGACGTCGCCGACGGTGCGCGCGGACTTCTTCGGCTTGGCGGCGGCGTTCAGCCCCAGCTCGCTCATCGCGTAGATGATGCGGCGCTGCACCGGCTTGAGGCCGTCGCCGATGAACGGCAGCGCACGGTCGAGCACCACGTACATCGAGTAGTCCAGGTACGCCCGTTCAGCGTATTCACGCAGGGGCAGCTGTTCAAAGCCGTGGAAAGCGGGGCGGGCTAGATCGGTCATGCGGGATTGTTACCTGTGGCAAGGGACGGCGACGGCTGTCGCCCTCGCAGGCGGTCGATTATCCGGATGCGGCGTGGGATGCCAAGCGATGTGAAGGAATCGGGGCCGGGCCGTTGTCCTGAATGGGGCAACACTGCATTTCCTTCCAGATTAAATATTTCCATTGAGAAATATATTTTCCGGAAGTAAAGTGCGTCCCCATGATGATCTGCCCCGATACCACGCCGCCCAGCCTGGGCCTGCTGCTGCGCCAGGTGCGTGACGGCCTGATGCGCCAGCTGGACGTTTCCATGGCCGAGGAAAACCTCGATATCGGCTTCACCCACTACCTGGGGCTGAAGGTGCTGTCGTTCCGCGCGCCCTGTACCGCCAACGAACTGGCCCAGGCCCTGGACCAGGTGCCCAGCGCGGTCACCCGCCTGCTGGACAAGCTGGAAGCGCTGGGCTGCGTCCGCCGTGAACCGCATGCGCAGGACCGGCGTGCGCTGCAGATCGTACTGACCGACGAGGGCCGCCAGCTGTGGGCCCGCCTGAAGCAACGCGGCGACGCGGTGATGGACGACGCCATGCGCGACCTGTCCGCCGACGAGCGCGCGCTGCTGCTTTCCCTGTTGACCCGTGTCCGCGACTCTCTGATTACGCCATGACTTCCATACCTGATCGCACCTCATCGCTGCGCCCGCTGCGGCCGGCGCTGCTGTCTGTGCTGGCGCTGGCGCTGGCTGCCTGTGCCAGCACCGGCGGCCTGCAACCGCACGGCCAGCTGCTCGACGCCGACAGCCTGCAGACCCAGCGCACCCTGGCCGGCCATACCCTGAGCCCGTCGGCATTCCCGGCCACCGACTGGTGGCGGGCGCTGAACGACCCGCAGCTGGACGCCCTGATCGCCGAAGGCCTGCAGCGCAACCCGGGCCTGGAGGCGGCCGATGCACGCCTGCGCCAGGCGCGTGCCCAGATTGGCACCGCGCATGCCGACCGCCTGCCCAGCGTGTCCGCTTCCGGCGGCTACACCGGCGTGCGCCTGCCCGAATCGATGGTGGGTGACGAACTTGGCGGCAGCTATGCCGGCAGCGGCCAGGCCTACCTCAGCGTCAGCTACGGGGTGGACCTGTGGGGCGGCAAGCGTGCTGCGTGGGAGGCGGCGGTGGACAGCGGGCATGCCGCGGCCGTCGACGCGCAGGCCGCGCGCCTGAACCTGTCGGCCGGCATTGCCGAAGCTTACGCGCAGCTCGGCTATGCGTGGCAGCTGCACGATGTGGCCAGCGAAGAGCTGGACCGCTCGCAGAAAACGCTTGACCTGACCCGCCAGCGTCGCGCGGCGGGCATCGACAGCGACCTGCAGACCCGCCAGGCCGAAGCCCGCATTCCGGCCGCGCAGCAGCAGCTGCAGGCAGCGCAGCAGCAGATCGACGAGGCCCGCACCGCGCTGGCCGCGCTGGTCGGGCAGGGCCCGGACCGTGGCCTGCAGATCGAACGCCCGCAGCCGCTCAACCCGCTGGCACTGCAGCTGCCGGGCGTGCTGCCGAGCGAACTACTGGGCCGCCGCCCGGACATCGTCGCCGCACGCTGGCGGGTCGAGGCGGCCGGCCGCGAGATCGACGCGGCCAAGGCGAAGTTCTATCCCAGCCTCAACCTCACCGCGCTCGGCGGCGTGGTCGCCAGCGAAGTGGACCAGCTGCTCAAGAGCGGCTCGACCTTCGCCTTCATCGGCCCGGCGCTGAGCCTGCCGATCTTCGACGGTGGCCGCCTGCGTGCCAACCTGGACAAAACCGACGCGCAGTACGACCTGGCCGTGGCCGACTACAACCAGTCGGTGGTCACCGCACTGCGCGAGGTGGCCGACCAGGTCAACGCGGTGCGTTCGCTGGCCGACCAGGCCGCCTCGCAGGCGCAGGCCGTCGCCACCGCCCGCGCCGCGCATGACCTGGCGCAGCAGCGCTACAAGGCCGGCATCGGCAGCTACCTGGACGTGCTCAGCGTGGAGTCGCAGCTGCTGCAGTCGCAGCAGCAGCTGGCCTCGCTGCAGTCGCGGCAGATCCTTGTTTCGGTTCGGCTGAGCCAGGCGCTGGGCGGGGGCTTCACCCCGTCCGGCGACACCGCAACGCTCGCCACCGCCCCCGAATCCACGCATTCCTGAGAGTCCTCCCATGAGCCAGACTTCCGCTCCTGCTGCCGCACCGGCAGCCCCTTCCCGCCGTGGCAAGCTGCTGCGCGGCCTGTTGGCCATCGTGGTGCTGCTGCTTGCCGCTGCGGCGCTGTGGTACTTCATGTTCGGCCGCTGGTTCGAAGAAACCGACGACGCCTACGTGCAGGGCAACCAGGTCCAGATCACCCCGCTGGTGACCGGTACCGTGGTGGCGATCAACGCCGATGACGGCATGCGCGTCGAGCGCGGCCAGCTGCTGGTGCAGCTGGACCCGGCCGACACCGAAGTGGCGCTGCAGCAGGCCCGCGCCAACCTGGCCCGGACCGTGCGCCAGACCCGTGGCCTGTACCGCAGCGTGGAAGGCGCGCAGGCCGAACTGAGCGCGCGCCAGGTCACCCTCAACCGTGTCCGCGAAGACTTCGCCCGCCGCAAGGGCCTGGCCGCCACCGGCGCCATCTCCGATGAAGAGCTGGCGCACGCCCGCAACGAGCTGGCCGCCGCCGAAGCGGCCGTGGCCGGCTCGCGCGAAACCTTCGAGCGCAGCAACGCGCTGGTCGACGACACCGTGATCGCCACCCAGCCGGACGTGGAAGCGGCTGCCGCGCAGCTGCGCCAGGCCTACCTCAACAACGCCCGCGCCGGCATCGTCGCGCCGGTCAGCGGGTACGTGGCCCGTCGCTCGGTGCAGGTGGGCCAGCGCGTGCAGCCGGGTACCGCGCTGATGGCGGTGGTGCCGACCGAACAGATGTGGGTGGAAGCCAACTTCAAGGAAACCCAGCTGCGCCACATGCGCCTGGGCCAGGAAGTGGAGCTGCGCTCGGACCTGTACGGCGGTGAGGTGAAGTACAAGGGCCGCATCGACAGCCTGGGCCTGGGCACCGGTTCGGCGTTCTCGCTGCTGCCGGCGCAGAACGCCAGCGGCAATTGGATCAAGATCGTGCAGCGCGTGCCGGTGCGCATCGCCATCGATGCCAAGCAGCTGGCCGACAATCCGCTGCGCATCGGTCTGTCGATGAAGGCGGAAGTGAGCCTGCGCGACCAGAAGGGCACGGTGCTGCCGACCACCACGGCCAAGGGCCAGGTGTTCGACACCGACGTGTATGCCAAGCAGCTGCACAGCGCCGACGACGTGATCCACGAGATCATCCAGAGCAACCTGCCGCGCACGGCAAAGGCAAGCTGAGGCCACCATGTCCGCACAAGCTCCCGCCGCGCCCGGCCTGCCGGGCGCGCCGTCGGCGCCAGGTGCGACCGGCGCGTTCCGGCCGGCCAACGTGGCGTTGTGTACGGCAGGCCTGGCCATGGCCTCGTTCATGCAGGTGCTCGACACCACCATCGCCAACGTCTCGCTGCCGACCATCGCCGGCAACCTCGGCGCCAGTTCGCAGCAGGCGACCTGGGTCATCACCTCGTTCGCGGTCAGCACGGCCATCGCGCTGCCGCTGACCGGCTGGCTGAGCCGCCGCTTCGGTGAAACCAAGCTGTTCATCTGGGCCACGCTGTCGTTCGTGATCGCGTCGCTGCTGTGCGGCCTGGCGCAGAGCATGGGCATGCTGGTGGTATCGCGCGCCCTGCAGGGTTTCGTGGCCGGTCCGATGTACCCGATCACGCAGTCGCTGCTGGTCTCGATCTACCCCCGCGAGAAACGCGGGCAGGCGCTGGCGCTGCTGGCGATGATCACGGTGGTGGCGCCGATCTGCGGCCCGATCCTGGGCGGCTGGATCACCGACAATTACAGCTGGGAATGGATCTTCCTGATCAATGTGCCGCTGGGCATCTTCGCGGCGCTGGTGGTGGGCAACCAGTTGAAGGGCCGTCCGGAGCAGATCGAAAAGCCGAAGATGGACTACGTGGGCCTGATCACGCTGGTGATCGGCGTGGGTGCGCTGCAGCTGGTGCTGGACCTGGGCAACGACGAGGACTGGTTCAGTTCGCCGACGATCGTGGTGCTGGCCTGCATTTCGGTGGTGGCGCTGGCGGTGTTCCTGATCTGGGAACTGACCGACAAGGATCCGATCGTGGATTTGCGGCTGTTCCGCCACCGCAACTTCCGCGCCGGCACGCTGGCGATGGTGGTGGCGTACGCGGCGTTCTTCAGCGTGTCGCTGCTGATCCCGCAGTGGCTGCAGCGTGACATGGGCTATACGGCGATCTGGGCGGGCCTGGCGACGGCGCCGATCGGCATCCTGCCGGTGATCATGACGCCGTTCGTAGGTAAGTACGCATCGCGGTTCGACATGCGCTGGATCGCATCGTTCGCGTTCGTGTTCCTGTCGTTCACCAGCTTCCTGCGTTCGGGCTTCAACCTGCAGGTGGACTTCGCGCACGTGGCGGGGGTGCAGCTGATCATGGGCATCGGCGTGGCATTGTTCTTCATGCCGGTGCTGCAGATCCTGCTGTCGGACCTGGATGGCCGCGAGATCGCGGCAGGTTCCGGCCTGGCCACCTTCCTGCGCACACTGGGCGGCAGCTTCGCGGCATCGCTGACCACGTGGCTGTGGGCGCGCCGCACGCAGGAACACCATGCGCACCTGACCGAAAGCATTTCCGGCTACACGCCGGGCATGCAGGAGAAGGTGGCGGCGATGGGGCAGGGCGACCTGCAACATGGTGCAGCGGCGTTGAACAACATCATCAACCACCAGGCATCGCAGATGGGCTTCAACGACATCTTCTTCCTGCTGGGCTGGATCTTCCTGGCCATCATTGCGTTCCTGTGGCTGGCCAAGCCGCCGTTCGGCGCCGGTGCCGGCGCGGCGTCTGCCGGCGGGCATTGATGGTGTGAATTGCTGAAACGAAAACCCCCGCTGAAGAGCGGGGTTTTTTTGTTGCGACAGCTAAAGGCAGCGTTTCAGTTTTTCCGTGCTGGGGAGGCCGACGGGCAGCCCCTTACGGGACACGCCGTGAATACATCCTTGTAGGCTTGGCAAAAACATCCATGTTTTTGACAGTCCCTACAGGGGCTGCCCGCCGGCCTCCCCCGACAGATGGTCGCGTGCGGAAACGAAGAGCAGCCACGCATGGCGTGGCTCGACGCGGCCGGTACGCGAATGTGGTTGGGGCCGATTACCCGACGGTTAGGCCGAATGGGTCTGGGGGCGGTAGCGTCGGTTCCCGAACGACGGCACGGAACGCCACCGCGTCCGGTAACGCATGAAAATGATCGGCACCGCCGTTGATCTTCCATGGCCACCAACACACCGTCGAGGGTCGGCGTACCCCCGCACCCGCCGGCCCAGCAGGCCAACCGATGGTCACCGGCTGTTCGCCAGAATGCATGAAGCCGGGCACAGCCCGGCACCATGAAATCGAGAGTAATAGAAACGAAAAAACCCGCTTTCGCGGGTTTGATCATTTACTGAGTCATGGTGCCCAGGAGAGGACTCGAACCTCCACGAAGTTGCCCCCGCTAGCACCTGAAGCTAGTGCGTCTACCAATTCCGCCACCTGGGCGACTCAGGAGGAGAATTTTGCGGGAGAACCACGAATGTGTCAACAGGATGTCGAAGAAAATTTCCCGCGCGATCCCTGCCGCAGAAACGAAAAAACCCGCTTGCGCGGGTTTGATCATTTACCGAGTCGTGGTGCCCAGAAGAGGACTCGAACCTCCACGAAGTTGCCCCCGCTAGCACCTGAAGCTAGTGCGTCTACCAATTCCGCCATCTGGGCGACTCAGGGGGCGAATTATGCGGAAGCAGCCGGAGGCTGTCAATGCATGCGCGGACGCCGATTGGCATACTCGGCCCACACCGACGCTCTGGAGTTTCCATGGCACTGCCGATCCTGCACGCCCACCCGCTGTCGTCCTGTTGCCAGAAGGTACTGATTGCCGCCCGCGTGCTCGGCGTGGCCCTGGACGAGCGCATGGTGAGCCTGGGCGACCCGGCCGATCGGGCGATGCTCCACGCCATCTCCCCGGCCGCGAAGATGCCCGTTCTGGTCGACCGGGGCCGGGCCGTCGCCGAGACCAGCATCATCATCGAATACCTGCAGCAGCACCTGGCCACCGGCGCACGCCTGATTCCTGCCGATGCCGATGCTGCCCTGGCCGTGCGCTTCTGGGACCGGTTCTCCGACTTTTATGTGATGACCCCGATGCAGGCGCTGACCGCCGAACAGCTCAAGCCCGAAAGCGGGCGCAGCGAAGATGCAGCGCAGACTGCCCGGTCACGGCTGCTGGAGAGCTACGCCGCCATGAACCGCCAGCTCGAAGGCCGCACGTGGCTGGCCGGCGAAGGATTCAGCATGGCCGATTGTGCGGCGGCGCCCGCGCTGTTCTATGCCGTGGCCTATGTGCCGGTTCCCGGCACCGAGGTTCACCTGCTCGGCTATTTCGAGCGCTTGATGGCGCATCCAGCGGTGGCCGCAGTGGTCGACGCGGCGCGGCCCTGGTTCAAGTACTTCCCGGGGCGGGCAGGGCTGTCGGCCCGGTACTACATACCCGAGGCCTGAAACGAAAAAACCCGCTTGCGCGGGTTTGATCATTTTCTGAGTCATGGTGCCCAGGAGAGGACTCGAACCTCCACGAAGTTGCCCCCGCTAGCACCTGAAGCTAGTGCGTCTACCAATTCCGCCACCTGGGCGACTCAGGGGGCGAATTCTGGGCAAGTCCGCAGGGGTTGTCAACGGTTTTGTTAAATTTCTTCACAATCCTGCATGGGCAGAGGCAATGACCCATTCTGCACACCGCCACGCGGTACCATGGGGGTCGATGAAATCAAAGAAACCGACCCGGGGCGCAAAAGCCCCCAAGTCCCCGGCGCCCAAGCAGGCTGCCGGTCCGTCGGGCAAGTCCCGCGCTGCTGCCAAGTCCGGCAAGCTGCCGCCCTGGATGCCCGAGTCAATGAGCACCCCCGCACCGGCTCGTGGCGGCAAGCGCTCCGGCCCCCGCCCGGATGGCCCGCCCATTCCAACCCGCCGCAACCCGCGCCCGAGCGCGCCGGTGGGCAGCGTGGACGATCCCTTCGCCGCCCGCGAAGCCGAACGTTACGCCCAGCCCATTGCCAGCCGCGAAGCGATCCTGCAGCTGCTGGAGCGCTGTGATGGCCCGCAGACCGCCGAGGAAATCGGTATCCAGCTTGGCCTGACCGAGCCCGACCGTGCCGACGCGCTGGGCAAGCGCCTGGGCGCGATGGTGCGCGACGGCCAGCTGGTGCAGAACCGCCGCGGCGGCTTCGCCCCGGTGCAGGCCACCAACCTGATCACCGGCGTGGTGATCGCCAACCCCGAAGGGTTCGGCTTCCTGCGCCCGGTCGATGGCGGCGACGACCTGTTCCTGGCGCCGTATGAAATGCGCAAGGTCATGCACGGCGACCGTGTGCTGGCCAACGTCACCGGCATCGACCGCCGCGGCCGCCGCGAAGGCAGCATCGCCCGCGTGCTCGAGCGCGGCATGACCCGCCTGATCGGCCGCTTCAGCGTCGAGTTCGGCATCAATTACGTGGTTCCCGATGACAAGCGCATCCAGCGCAACGTGCAGATTCCGCCCGACCAGACCGGCGATGCCCGCGATGGCCAGCTGGTGGTGTGCGAACTGACCCAGGCCCCGGACACCCGTCGCCCGCCGATCGGCCGCATCATCGCCGTGCTCGGCGACAAGCTCACTGCCTCGCTGATCGTGGAAACCGCGATCCACGGTCATGAGCTGCCGTTCGAGTTCCCGCAGCAGGTGCTGGACGAAGCCGCCTCGGTACCGATGCAGGTGGAGCCGGCCATGATCGGTGACCGCGTCGACCTGCGCAGCACGCCGCTGGTCACCATCGACGGCGAAGACGCCAAGGACTTCGACGACGCGGTCTACTGCGAACCCAACGCCGAAGGCTTCCGCCTGGTGGTGGCCATCGCGGACGTCTCCAACTACGTCCGTCCCGGCACGCCGCTGGACGATGAAGCACAGAAGCGCGCCACCTCGGTGTACTTCCCCGGCTTCGTGGTCCCGATGCTGCCCGAGACGCTGTCCAACGGCATCTGCTCGCTGATGCCCAAGGTCGACCGCATGTGCTTCGTCTGCGACATGCAGGTGAACCGCGACGGCGAAGTCATCCACTCGCGCTTCTACGAAGCGGTGATGAACTCGCACGCGCGCCTGACCTACACCCAGGTCTGGCAGGCGGTGGGCGAAAACGATCCGGCCGCGCGCAATGCCATCGGCGCGCTGCTGCCGCAGGTCGAGCGCCTGCACCAGCTTTACAAGGTGCTGGCCAAGGCCCGCACCCGTCGTGGTGCGATCGAGTTCGAATCCTCCGAAGTGCGCTTCGTGCTCGACAACACCGGCGAAGTCACCCAGGCCGGCATGCTGGTGCGCAACGATGCGCACAAGCTGATCGAGGAATGCATGATTGCGGCCAACGTGCAGGCCGCACGCTACCTGCTGTACAAGCAGGTGCCGGCCCCGTTCCGTGACCACGCCAAGCCGCCGGAAGCCAAGTTCGAGGACCTGCTGGAGTTCCTCAAGGAATTCAAGCTGAGCCTGCCGCCGTGGTCCAAGGTACAGCCGGGCGATTACACCAAGCTGCTCAAGAAGGTGCGCGAGCGCCCCGATTCGGCGCTGATCGAATCGGTGCTGCTGCGCAGCCAGAGCCTGGCGGTGTACTCGCCGGACAACCAGGGCCACTTCGGCCTGGCGCTGGATGCGTATGCGCACTTCACCTCGCCGATCCGGCGTTACCCGGATCTGCTGGTGCACCGTGCGATCAAGCATGCGCTGAGCGGCAAGCCATTGGAGAAGTTCACCTATACCCAGCGCGAAATGGCCGCGCTGGCGCTGCAGTGCTCCGAACGCGAGCGCCGCGCCGACGAGGCCGAGCGCGAGGTCGACGAGCGCTACCGCGCGGCGTGGATGGAAAAGCACGTGGGCGGCCAGTTCGACGGCGTGATCAGCGGCGTGACCAGCTTCGGCCTGTTCGTGGAACTGGACGATTCCAAGGTCAACGGCCTGGTCCATGTCACCCAGCTGCCGCACGACTATTACCAGTTCGACGCGACCCGCAAGACGCTCAGCGGCGAACGCCGTGGCACCAGCTACCGCCTGGGTGACCGTGTGCGGATCCTGGTGCTCAAGGCCAGCATGGAAGAACGCAAGATCGACTTCCGGCTGGTGGAAGAGAAGGGCGACGAAGAACCCCAGCTGCCGCCACGCGGGCAGCCGGCCAAGCGGAAGAAGCAGAAATACTGAGGGGAGGCGCCCCATGAACCCGGTTCCCGAATTCTCCGGCGGTTGCCAATGCGGCGCGGTCCGCTTCCATGTCCGCGGCGCGCTGCCGGATCGTTCCATCTGCCACTGCCGGATGTGCCAGAAGGCCTTCGGGGCGTACTACGCCCCGCTGGTCTCGGTACGCGGGGCCGATTTCCAGTGGACCCGTGGCGAGCCGCGCCGGTTCCAGTCCTCCAACCACTTCCGCCGGGGCTTCTGCGCCGACTGCGGGACGCCGCTGACCTACGAAGGCGAAGACGGCATGGCCGTGGCCGCCGGCGCGTTCGATCAGCCTGAACGGCTGCCGCCGACCGTGCAGTACGGCACCGAGTCCAAGCTGCCGTTCGTGGACCAGCTGGGCGCGCTCGAGGTGATCCTGCAGGAAGACGACCCTGACGCAGAGCGCCTGCGCACGCTGGTTTCCCACCAGCACCCGGACCACGACACCCCCCGCTGGCCCCGTTGAGCGGCCGGGCAGGTGCCGGGCGCTGCGGCAGCCGGACCGGCAATGCTCTACCATTACCACCCCCTGTACCGGTCCCGCCCCCGCAATGAGCAAGCAAAGCCAGTGGATTGTCGGCGTCAACGCCGTCGCCTCCTCGATCGAGAACGATGCCGAGAACGTCCGCGAAGTGCTCATCGAGGCGAGCGCGAAGAATCCGCGGCTGACCGAAATCGAGGAAAACGCACGCCGCAAGGGCATCGACGTGCGCAAGGTGAACACCCAGGCGCTGGATGGCGTGGGCGGTTCGGTCCGCCACCAGGGCGTGGCTGCGCGCTACCAGGCAGCCCGCACCTACGGTGAGAACGAGCTGGAAGGCCTGGTCGAGGCGGCCGAGGGCAAGGCCCTGCTGCTGATCCTGGACGAGGTGCAGGACCCGCACAACCTGGGCGCCTGCCTGCGCAGCGCGGCGGCCGCCGGTGCCACTGCGGTGATCATTCCCAAGGACAAGTCGGCCACGGTCAATGCCACCGTGCGCAAGACCTCGGCCGGCGCCGCCGACCGCATCCCGGTGGTGGCGGTGACCAACCTGTCGCGCTGCCTGAAGGACCTGCAGAAGCAGGGCGTGTGGATCTACGGCCTCGCCGGCGAAGCCACCACCTCGCTGTATTCGATCGACCTGAAGGGCAACGTGGCGCTGGTGCTGGGCGGCGAAGCCGACGGGATGCGCCGCCTGACCCGCGAAAACTGCGACGGCCTGGTCAAGATCCCGATGCCCGGCGACATCGAGAGCCTGAACGTCTCGGTGGCTGCCGGTGTCAGCCTGTTTGAAGCGGTACGTCAGCGCAGCTGACGCGCCGCTTCAAACAGGCCCGTTGGCGCTGCCCCCCAACGCCTTGAACAGCGTCACGTCGTTGACCAGCTGTTTCTGCTTCACCGACGCCAGCGAGAGTTCGGCGTCGCGGCGGGTCTGCTGCGCTTCCAGCCAGGTGCGCAGGTCGGTGGCGCCGACCCGGTAACGCACTTCGTACATGCGCTCGATCTGCACCGCTTCGTCATACGACGCCTGCGACGCCGCCACCTGGGTGGCGAACTGGGTGCGCGCCGACAGCGCGTTGTCCACCTCCGACAGCGCCGTGTACAGCGTGCGCCGGAAGGTGTTGGCCGCGATCTGGTAATCGGTACCGGCGATCTTGGTATCCAACTGCGCCTGGCGGAGGTTGAGGAACGGCAGCGACAGCCCCGCACCCAGGGAGGCCACCGGGTTCTTCAGCACATCCGACAGCGTGGTCGCGCCGCTGCTCACCCCGCCGGTCAGGCTCAAGGCCGGGTAGTAGCTGGTGGCGGTCACCTTGATGTTCTTCAGGCTGTTGCGCAGGCGCAGCTCGGCTGCGCGCAGGTCCGGGCGCCGGCCCAGCAGGTCGGCCGGCAGGCCTTCGGCGATGGCCGGGCTGCCGGCGCTGTCCAGCGCCTGCGGTTCGTCGGCCTGTGGCCATGGCTGGCCATCCAGCAGCACGGTCAGCGCATTGCGGCTGGCCACGCGCTGCTGCTCCAGCGCGCTCTGCGCGGCGCGCTGCGCTTCCAATGATTGGGTCGCCTGGCGCACTTCCAGCCGCGATACCGCGCCCGCGTTGAAGCGCGCCTGCACCAGCTCCCGGGTACGCTGCAGGCGTGCCAAGTTCGCTTCGCCGGCCGCGATGGACTGGTTGAGGTACGCCAGGGTCCAGTACTGCGTGGCCACGTCGCCGATCACCAGCAGTGCCGTGTTCTGCAGGTCTTCCTCGCTGGCCTGGGCTTCCCACTGCGCGATGTCGCGCTGGGTGCGCAGGCGGCCCCACAGGTCGATTTCCCACTGCAGCGAGACCCCGGCCGAACTGCTGCGGTTCCAGTCGGCGCCCTGGTCGATCGGGCGATTGCCGCTGCTGCCGACGCTGCCCGACGGCTGCGGCCACAGCGCGTTGTCGCTCAGCCCGGCCTGCAGGCGTGCGCGCTGCACCGCCAGCCCGGCCGAGGCCAGGTCGGTGTTGGCCTGCAGCGCACGCGCGATCACGCGGTCCAGCCGCGGGTCGCCGAAGCCGGTCCACCAAGCGTCGTCGCGCACGTCGGTCCGCAGCGGGGAGGGTGCATTGGAGGTTTCCACAGGCGCGTTGCGCTGCGCATCGCCACGGCCGTACACGGCCGGCACGCTGGGCGGGTCGACCTGGTACTGGCCGGTGCTGACGCAGGCCGACAGCAGCAGGGTGGTGGATAACAGGATGGACGTCTTCATTCGCGCGCCAGCGCCTCCACGGGATCGAGTTGGGCCGCATTGCGTGCCGGAAGGAAGCCGAACGCCACGCCGATCAGACTGGAGCACGCAAACGCGGCCACGATCGAGGCAGTGGAGAACAGCATCCTGAAATCAGGGGCGAAGGTGTCGAACACCCAGCCCACCACCAGCGACAGGCCCACGCCCAGCAGGCCGCCGAGCAGGCAGACCAGCACTGCTTCGATCAGGAACTGCTGGCGGATGTCGCTCTGCCGCGCGCCCACCGCCATGCGTACGCCGATCTCGCGGGTGCGCTCGGTCACCGACACCAGCATGATGTTCATCACCCCGATCCCGCCGACCAGCAGCGCGATGGCGGCGATGGCGCTGATCAGCAGGGTCATCGTGCGGGTGGTCTGCTCGATGGTGTCGCGGATCTCGGCGCTGTTGCTGAGGAAGAAGTCCTCGGTGCCATGGCGCATGACCAGCAGCCTGGAAATGGCGGCCTGCGCCGCATCCATCGGGGTGGCATCGTCCACCCGCACGGTGATGCTGGAGACATGGCTCTGGCCGAGCATGCGCGACATCACCGTGGTGTAGGGCACCCAGATCGACAGGCTGGTACTGCTGCCAAAGCCCATGCTCTGGCGCTGGGCCACGCCGATCACGCGCACCGGCACGTTGCCCAGCAGGATCACCTGGCCGACGGGGTCGGCGCCGTTGGGGAAGAACTGGGTGCGGGTGTTCTCATCGATCACCGCCACCTGCGCCAGCCCCTTCACCGCATCGGCATCGAAGAAACTGCCGGCGCTCAGGGTCACGCCCTTGACCCGGAAGAACTGTTCGCCCACGCCGCTGACCTGTGCGGTGGCCGACTGGTTCCGGTAGCGCGCGGTGACCGACGAAGACACGCTGGGGGTGACGCTGTCGATGTAGCTCTGCCGCGACAACGCGTCGGCATCACTGGCCTTGAGCGTCTGCACTCTTGCCGAGCGCATGTCGCCGAAGCCGCGCCCGGGGTAGACGTCGATGGTGTTGGTGCCCAGCGCGCTGATGTTCTGCAGGATCTGCTGCTGCGAGCCGTTGCCCATCGCCACCACCGATACCACCGAGGCGATGCCGATGATGATGCCGAGCATGGTCAGGAAGGTGCGCAGGCGGTGCGCGTTCATTGCCAGCAGCGCCATCCGGAATGCTTCGGTGAAGCGGTCACGCGCGGCGCGCCAGCTGTGGCCCTTGGTGGCGGCCACGGTCGGCGTGCGTTGCGCACGGTAGCTGGGCGCCTTGGGATTGACGCGGTCGGCGATGATCTCGCCGTCGCGGATCTCGATGATGCGCTGGGCGTGCTCGGCCACCGACATGTCGTGGGTGACGATGATGATGGTGTGGCCTTCGGCATGCAGCTCGCCGAGGATGCCCATCACCTCTTCGCCGGATCTGGTGTCCAGCGCGCCGGTCGGCTCGTCGGCCAGGATCACCTCGCCACCGTTCATCAGCGCCCGCGCGATGGACACGCGCTGCTGCTGGCCACCGGACAGCTGGCCCGGCTTGTGCCGCATGCGGTCGCCCAGGCCCAGCCGCTGCAGCAGCTGTTCGGCGCGCGCGCTGCGCACCGGCGCCGGGCTGCCGGCATACACCGACGGCACTTCCACGTTGCCGCGCGCGTCGAGGTCGCCGAGCAGGTGGTAGCGCTGGAAGATGAAGCCGAAATGTTCGCGGCGCAGTTCGGCCAGTTCGTCCGGCAGCATGCTGCCGGTCTCGCGGCCGGCCACCTGGTAGCTGCCGCGGGTGGGGCGGTCCAGGCAGCCGAGGATGTTCATCAGCGTCGACTTGCCCGAGCCGGACTGGCCGACGATGGCCACCATCTCGCCGGCGGCGATGTCCAGGTTGACGTCGCGCAGTACGGCAATGGTTTCGTCGCCGGCCGGGAATTCGCGGCGCAGGTCACGCAGCCGCAGCAGCGGCGCGCCCGTGGGAGCGGTCTTCATCGACGCGGCCCCATGCCCGGGCCACCCATGCGCATCTGCGCGCCACCGCGGTTGCCGCTGCCGGACGCGGCCGGGGTGGCGCTGCCTTCGCCGACCACGACCTTCTCGCCTTCCTTCAGCCCAGACAGCACCTCCACGCTGGAACCGGTGTTGATGCCGATCCTGACCTTGCGCGGCTGCGGCATGCCATCGGCATCGGCCACGCGCACCACGTATTGGCCATCGCGCGATTTCGGCCCCAGCGCCACCGACGGAATGATCAGCACGCCCTTGGCCTGCTTGAGCAGCACCGACACCTGCGCGGTCATGTCGATGCGCAGCGTGCCGTCCGGGTTCTCCACGTCGAACAGGGCGTTGTAATACACCGCCGTACTGGAGCTGGAACTGGACGAACTGGAACTGCTGGAACTGTCGCTGGCGATCGACGACGGCGCCGGATTGATCTGGCGCAGTGTGGCGTGGTACTTGCGATCCGGGTCGCCCAGCGTGGTGAAGTACACCGGCATGCCGGCCTTGATCTTGACCACGTCCGCTTCGGAGACCTCGGCATTGACCGTCACCAGGTCCAGCCGCGCCAGCATCACGATGGTCGGCGCGGTCTGGTTGGCATTCACGGTGCGGCCTTCTTCGGCCACCACCGCGACCACGGTGCCGTCCATCGGCGCGGTGATGCGGGTGTAGGCGAGGTTGGCATTGGCGGTGCCCAGCTCGGTCTGGCGGCCCTGGATCTGCGCGTCATAGGCCTTGACCTGCGCACGGGCGGTCTTGAGCGCGGCCTCGGCGCTGTCGAACTCCGCACGCGAGGTGGCTTCGGCCGCCAGCATTTCCTGCTGACGCGCGAATTCCAGTTCGGCCTGGCGCAGGGTGGCCTGCTGCACCGCGCGCTGGGCGGTGACCTGGTCCAGCGATGCCTGCGCGTTGAGCACGGCGTTGCGCTGGGTGGTGGCGTCGATCTCGGCGATCAGGTCGCCCTGCCTGACGGTATCGCCCAGCTGCACCTTCAGCGATTTGATCTGGCCCGAGGCCTGCGCACCCACGCTGACCAGCTTGTAGGCATCGATCACGCCGGTGGCTTCCACGGTCTGTTCCAGGTCGCCACGGGTCACCGGGCTGGTGGCCAGGGTGGGGGCGCCCGGCTTGCGCAGGGTCCATGCGACAATGCCGCACACCAGCAGGGCCAGGGCGATCAACAGCAGCACGCGGCCGCGACGGGTGGTAGGCAGGCGGGACTTCACGATGATCGTCAACTCGACAGGCCGGCGTGCGGCGTTGTCAGCATTGTGAAGAGCGCCTGTGGAGGGCTCAACGCACGGCATGTAACAGCACGTAACCACGCCCCGGTCCGACGTGTCCTTCTGTATCGTGTGCATGCCTTGAAACATGCATACGCAAACCAGAGGATGCGGTTCAGCTCCCGACAGGGGATCATCGCCGCATGGAGAACACCACTACGATGCAACGCCTGCTGATCGTCGATGACGACAACGACATCCGCCAGCTGCTGGCCGAACAGCTCGGTCGTGCCGGCTACCAGGTCAGCACCGCCAGCGATGGCCAGGGCATGCGCCAGGTGCTGGAACGCGAGCACGTGGACCTGATCGTGCTCGACCTCAACCTGCCGCGCGAGGATGGCCTGACCCTGTGCCGCGACCTGCGCGCGCGCTCGACCACGCCGGTGATCATGCTCACCGCACGCAGCGAGCCGATCGACCGCGTGCTCGGCCTGGAAATGGGCGCAGACGATTACCTGGGCAAGCCGTTCGAACCGCGCGAGCTGCTCGCGCGCATCCGCAACGTGCTGCGCCGGACCGAAGCGCTGCCGGCCAACCTGGAACCCTTGGCGATCCGCCGCGCGCGCTTCTCGCACTGGATCTTCGACCTGGAGCACCGCCATCTGGTCGACCCGGACGGGCGCGTGGTGGTGCTGTCCGGTGCCGAGTTCCGGCTGCTGCGGGTGTTCGTCGGGCATGCCAACAAGGTGCTCTCGCGTGAGCAGCTGGTATCGCTGAGCAGCGGGCGCAGCTACGAATCGCAGGACCGTGCGATCGACCTGCAGGTCAGCCGGCTGCGCAACAAGCTGGCCGATGACGGTGGCAGCGACGGCCTGATCAAGACCGTGCGCAATGAAGGCTATGTGCTGGCCACGGCGGTCACGCTGGAATGATGCGCCTGCGCCGCTTCTTCGCGTCGATGGTCGGTCGGCTGTTCGTGATCCTGCTGCTGGGCATGAGCGTGGCGGCCGTCGGTGCCACCATGCTGGCCAGTGCCAAGCGGCAGCAGGAATTCGAGCGGCAGAACCTCAACCGCATCGCCGATCGGCTGCAGGGCTTCGTCAACATGCTCGACGGCGACCCGGAACTGCGCGACCGGCTGCTGACGGTGGGCGGGCCGGCGGTGCGCAGCCTGCCCGAAGGGGCGCGGCTGGGGCGCGAGGATGCGGCGTTGATGGGCATCCTCGACGACCGCCCGGGCCCGGTGGCGCATGCCACCGTGCATTTCACCTCGTTCCGTTCGTGCCTGCCCAAGGCGCAGGAACTGTTGCCGCCCCCTCCGCAGCAGCAGCGGCGCCGGCCGCCGCACGAACGCGACCCGGCCTTCATCCCGCCCAAGTGCCGCGCGGTGCAGGTCCCGCTCAGCGACGGCACGGTGCTGTCGCTGGCGCTGGAATCGCCGGCCATCGCCCACAACGGCATCCTCGCGGTGGACCCGCTGTTCCTGACCCTGCTGGTGCTGGCGATTGGCGTGCTGGCCTACGTGGTTGCGCGCATCGCCAGCGCGCCGCTGCAGCGGCTGGCCTCGGCCGCGGCCGAGCTGGGCGACGACCTGCAGCGTGCGCCATTGCCGGTGACCGGGCCGCTGGAAGTACGCCGCGCCGCCGAAGCCTTCAACGCCATGCAGAAGCGCCTGCAGCGCACGCTGGGTGAGCGCACCCAGATGCTGGCGGCCATCACCCATGACCTGCAGACCCCGGTGACCCGCCTGCGGCTGCGGCTGGAAAACGTAACCGACGAAGCCCTGCGCGAGCGCCTGATCGGCGACCTGGGTGCGATGCAGGCGCTGATCCGCGAGGGGCTGGAACTGGCCCGCAGCGCCGAGAGCGCCGAGCCACGCGCCGCGCTGGACCTGGATTCGCTGCTGGAAAGCCTTGTCGAGGACGCGGTCGAGGCCGGCGCCGACGCCCGCTTCGAGCAGGGCAGTGGCGCGGTGCTGATGCTGCGCCCGCTGGCCATGCACCGGTTGTTCTCCAACCTGATGGACAACGCGCTGGGCTACGGCGGCACGGCCCGGGTGCGGGTCGAGCAGAGCGCGGACGGGGTGCGCGTACGGGTGCGCGACAGCGGTCCGGGCCTGGCCGAGGACGACCTGGAAACCGTGTTCGACCCGTTCGTGCGCCTGGAAACCTCGCGCTCGCGGGCGACGGGCGGGGCCGGGCTGGGGCTGACCATCGCCCGCGCGCTGGCCGAGAAGGACGGTGCCACCCTGCACCTGCGCAACCATCCGCAGGGCGGGCTGGAGGCCATCGTGCACTGGCCGGCGCCACCGCGCCCGCCGGCACCCCGCGCCGGCTGATCGCACAGGAGGCAAACGGGCGCGGTTTTGCCTACTATGGGCAACCCCCGCCCGTATTCGCCGCATGAGTGCGCCCGATCTGGCTGGTTTCCACCCCGGCGCCGCGCTGTCCGCGCCGTGCCCTTCCCGCGCCCCTGGCGGATCCTGACGGATGAGCCAAGGGGGAGGCGGGAACCGGTGGCGGCCGGTACATGCAGTAGTGACCGTGCAGCGCCTGTGCCTGGCGCTGGTGTTGCTGTGCCTGGTGTTCGGGGTGCCGGCCACATCGGCCGCGCAGGATGGCCCCCCGCCGCTGCGCGACTACGCCATCGATGTCTGGACCTCGCGCAACGGCCTGCCGCACAACTCGCTGCGTGACATCGCGCAGACGCCGGAGGGCCACCTGTGGTTCGCCACCTGGGAAGGGCTGGTGCGCTACAACGGGCTGGACTTCACCGTGTTCGACCGCAGCACCCGGCCGGGCCTGCGCGACAACGGGGTGGGCGCGCTGTTCGTCGACCGCGAGGGCGGGCTGTGGATCAGCGATTCGCGCGGCAACGTCACCCGGCGCAGCGCCGACGGCCGCTGGCAGGTGTTCGCACACCAGCCGCCGGCCCCGCAGGTGCTGATCCAGGCCATGCAGATGGACAGCCATGGCCGGCTCTGGCTGCTGTATGAGGGCAATGGCATCGGCAGCCTGACCCGCGACGGCCACTTCGACTACCAGAAGCCGCCGGCCGACGTGCCGATGGCCATGAGCTTCACCAAGCTGGTGGTGGATGCGCAGGACCGGGTCTGGGTGGGCACGCTGGACGGCCTGGTGGTGCGCGGCACCGACGGCGTGCTGCGCCGCGCACCGGAGAGCTACGGCCTCGGCCACGGCCTGGTGTGGCCGTACCGCGCACCCGACGGCGTGCTGTGGATCGTGGCTGGCGAGCGCATCTACCGCATGCTCGATGGCATGCCGCAGTTGCAGCACCGCCTGGCCCCGGGCATGCACATCACCTCGATGCTGCAGGACCGCCACGGCGACCTGTGGCTTGGGACCGAAAACCAGGGGCTGCTGCGCCTGTCGCGGCACGGAGTGGAGCGCCTGCCGGCCGGGCTTTCACTGCCCGGGGGCAGGGTGGTGAGCCTGCGCGAAGACGCCGAAGGCAGCATCTGGGTCGGTGCCAACGGCGGCCTGTACCGGTTGCGCGAAACGCTGTTCAGCAGTTTCACCGAGCGTGACGGGCTCAGCGGCGATTACGTGCGCACCGTGCTGGAAGACCGTGACCGCCAGCTGTGGGTGGGCAGTGCCAGTGGCCTGGACCGGCGCGACGCACAGGGCGTGTTCCATCCGGTGCCGCTGCGCAACCGCGGCGGCAAGACACCGTCCGTGCTGAGCCTGGCCCAGGACCATGCAGGCGGGTTATGGGTGGGGACCTTTGGCGACGGCATCCTGCACCTGGACGGGCAGGGCCGCATGCTGCGCAGCTACGGTGCCGACGACGGCCTGCTCGGCGGCAACATCCGAGCGATGAGCGTGGATCGCGAAGGCGCTGTATGGGCCGGTACCCAGAAGGGCGTCGCCCGTCTCGATGCCAACGGGGTAACCGTGCCGACCGTGCCGGGCATGCCCACCGGCCTGGTCACCGCGCTGGCCCACGATGCCGAAGGCGACCTGTGGGTGGGCACCATCGAAGGCATCAGCGTGCTGCGCGGCGATCATGTGCAACGCATCGACCTGACTCCGCTGGGCGGCGGTCGCAGTGTGTTCGGTTTCCAGCAGATCGGCGATGCGATGTGGATCAGCAGCGACCGCGGCCTGTACCGCTACCAGGACGGCACCCTGTCACGGGTGGGGCTGGAGCAGGGCATGCCGGTCGATACCGTGTTCCAGCTGGTACCGGACCGGGTCGGCAACGTCTGGATCAGCAGCAACCGTGGCGTGCTGCGCACCGACATGGCCATGCTCAACGACGTGGCCGACGGGCGCACGCGGCGGATCGAGGTCGAGCATTACAACGAAATCGACGGCATGGCCAATTCGCAGGCCAACGGCAGCTCCGGCCCCTCGGCGATCCTGCGCCAGGACGGCACGTTCTGGGTTGTTACCGCCGGCGGCCTCAGCACGGTGGACCCGCTGCGCCTGCAGCGCTTCCGCGAACGGCTGGCGCCGCCGGCGGCGATCGAGACGGTGCTGGTCGATGGCGTGCCGCTGCACTGGCAGGGCGCCAACCACAACACGCTGCCCGGTGGTCGCCGGCTCAGCATCAGCTACGTGGGCCTGAGCTATCTCATGTCCGAACGCATCCGCTACCGCACCCGGCTGGAAGGCCTGGACAGCGCGTGGATCGAACGCGGCCAGCAGCGCAGCGTGGAGTTCATCGGCCTGCCGCCGGGCGATTACACCCTGCACGTGTCCGCGGCCCACCCGGGCGGCGCCTGGGGCGACAGCGAGGCGGTGTGGTCGTTCACGGTGGAACCGTTCCTGTGGCAGCGGCGCAGCGTGCAGTTCGTCTGTGGCCTGCTGCTGCTGGCCGGGCTGGTGGCGTTGTACCGCTACCTGATCAAGCGTTACAAGGCCAGCAACGTACGCCTGGCACGCAAGGTCGATGCCGCCACCCGCGACCTCAAGGCGCAGACCGCCAGCCTGCAGGCGTTGAACGAAGAGAAGACCCAGCTGGCCGCGCGTTTGGCAGTGCAGGCCGAACAGTTCGAGCGGCAGGCGCGCGAGGATGCGCTGACCGGGCTGCCCAACCGCCGCGCGTTCGACGAAGCGCTGGCGCGCGACTTCGCCCGCTCGCAACGCAGCGGCCACCCGCTGTGCCTGGTGGTGCTGGACATCGACCACTTCAAGGAAGTGAACGACCAGCACAGCCACAGCGTGGGCGACGTGGTGCTGACCGAAGTGGCGCGGGTGATCGCGTCGGCCTGCCGTGATTCGGACATGCCCGCGCGCACCGGCGGTGAGGAATTCACGCTGCTGCTCAACGACACCCGCCTGGCCGAAGCGGCACAGGTCTGCGCGCGCCTGCGCGGGCTCTTCCATGACCATCCGGACTGGGCCGGCGTACCGGGCCTGCAGGTGACCTTCAGCGCCGGGCTGGTCGAACTGGAGGCCGGGGACCGCACCCCGATGCTGCTCTACCAGCGCGCCGACCGCGCGCTGTACCGTGCCAAGAGCGAAGGCCGCGACCGCACCGCGATCGGCTGATCAGGGGCGCGGCCAGGCGTTGGCGATCTTGCAGAACAGCTTGGCGGTCTGCTCGGTGTCATACACCGCGCTATGCGCTTCTTCCGCATCCCACCCAAGACCGGCAGCCGTGGCCGCCCGTGCCAGCACGGTCTGGCCATAGGCGATGCCGGCCATGGTCACCGTGTCGAACACGCTGAAGGGGTGGAACGGGTTGCGCTTGTGCCCGACCCGGTTCACCGCCGCATTGATGAAGCCCAGGTCGAAGTGCGCGTTGTGGCCGACCAGGATGGCGCGCTGGCAGCCGTACTTCTTCACCGCCGCGCGCACCGGCGCGAAGATGTGGTCCAGCGCGTCCTTTTCCGCCTTGGCCAGCCGGAACGGATGGTCGAGGATGATGCCGGTGATCTCCAGCGACTTCGGGTCGATGTCCAGCCCTTCGGCCGGCACCACGTGGGCGCTGGCGGTCTGCCCGGGAAAGAGCAGGCCGTTGTCGTCCATTTCGATCGGCACCGCGGCGATCTCCAGCAGCGCATGGCGCTGGCTGTCGAAGCCGCCGGTTTCCACATCCACCACCACCGGCAGGAAGCCACGGAAGCGGGTCGCCATCATGCGCTGGGCGGCAGAGGGCATGTCTTCAGCGGCCACCGGCGCGCCGGTGGTCTGGGTGGGGTCTTGAGTCATGCAGCGAGTTTAGCAGAGCGGCCTGACCGTCCCATGGCGGCGGTGCCAGACCGCCACGCCAAGCAAGGCGGTGCCAACTGTGGCCAACACCAGGGCCGGACCCGGCAGCAGCCACCCCAGCGGCCAGGCGGCGGCCAGCGCCAATCCGCCCCAGGCCAGCGCGTCGGCCCGGCCGCGCGGATCCCGGAGCAGCCAGCCATCCACGCTCGGCCGCCCGGCGCCCTGCAACAGCAGCGGCAGCAGCATGGCGATGAACAACAGCGGCAGCTTGAAGTTGCCCTGGCCCTGGTCGCTGATCGCATAGCCCTGCGCCAGCGTGGCCAGCGACTCCCACTGCGCAGGCCAATGGACGGCGGCGGTTGCCACGACCGTGAGCCCGATCAGCAGCGCGGCGGTGGCCCGGGTGGCCACGCCCAGCAGCAGGCAGATGCCGCCGATGAGTTCGATCCACGTCGCCGCCTGCCAATTGAACTCGGCCGGCAACCAGCGCAGTGGCAATGGAAAGTGCGATTGCACGTTGTCGAACCAGTTCACCCCTCGCCATTTCTCCAGCCCGGATTCCAGATATTCCCAGGCCAGCAGCACGCGCAGTCCCAGTGGCGCAAGCCAGGCGCCGAGTCCATCAAGACGGGGGCGCAGGGTGGAAGCAAGGCAGCGGGGGAAATGCATGGGGACAGCCCGGTAAGTGGAGGTCCCTTGAAGAGGGCCGGCGCGCGATGAACGATGCGGGCGCCGGCGGCATCGTTCAGCCGTGGGTTGGGGACCGGGCAGGACCGATCACGCCGGTCGCGAGCAACTGCGCCAACAGGGCACGTCCGGCCGGTTCCAGCCCGGCCGGGTCCAGTCCATTCGCCTCGGCCAGCTGCGCAAGGTGCGCGGCGCCGCTGCGGTGTCCGGGGGCCTCCATCTGGATCAGCAGCTGCCACGCCAACGGGCTGAGCTGCGAAAACACGATGCGGCCATCGGCCAGCCGGCGTGCCAGCAGGAAGGTCGGTTCGGGCGGCGGGTCCACCGGCTGGAAGGCTGCCCCGATCTGCTGCACCGGCCACTGGTACGCCAAAGGCCATGCCAACGGGGAACGCTGCAGCAGGCAGCGCCAGGCATCGATATCCGGACGAGGCGGTTCGAGCGGTAGCGCATCCTGCGACTGCAAGGCCAGTTCCACCCATTCGTAATGCGCCAGCTCGGCCAGGAACGGACGCGGCAGCGTGTCCTGCCGCTGCAGCCACTGCACGAACTCGGCAGCGACCTCGGTGAACAACGGCGAGGCGCAGCGGTGCTCGATGAAGTAGCGCCGGCACAGCGCCTGCCATTCCGCGCCGTCCAGCATCTGCAGCAGTACCGGGAAACTGCTGCCCAGCAGCGCCTGCAGGTTGTTGAACAGCAGATCGCGGTAGATCTGCAGCCGCCGCGGCTCCAGGTCGGGAGGCGACGGTTCATGCGCCGGATCGCGCAGGTGGCGGGTCAGGGCGAACTGCTGGTCACGCAACAGGTCGCTCATGCCGCCGCATCCTGGATGCGGCGCATCTGCCGCAGCTCCGCCTGCAGTTCGGCATACGGCGGCAGGTTGAAGTCGCGTTCGAGCAGGCCAGGGCGCGGGCCGAACCGGGCGCAGGCATGTTCCAGCAGCGCCCACACCGGCCCTACCACGGGGCTGCCATGGGTGTCGATCTTCAGGTCATCGGCTTCATCGAAGTGCCCGGCCACATGCAGGCAGACGATGCGTTCGGCAGGCAGGCCATCGATGTACGCGACGGGGTCGAAGCCATGGTTGATGGCGTTGACGTAGACATTGTTGACGTCCAGCAGCAGGTCGCAGTCCGCTTCCTGCAGCACCGCCGTGGTGAATGCCAGTTCGCCCATCGCCGCATGCGGGGTGAGGTAGGTGGATACATTCTCCACTGCGATGCGCCGGCCCAGCCGGTCCTGCACCTGTGCGATGCGGGCCGCGGTGTGGCGGATGGCCTCGTCGGTGAACGGCAGCGGCAGCAGGTCATACAGGTGGCCGTCGTCGCTGCAGTAGCTCAGGTGTTCGCTGTAGAGGCGCACACCGTGTGCGTCCAGGAAACGCCCGACCTGGTCGATGAACGCCACGTCCAGCGGCGCGCTGCCGCCCAGCGACAGTGACAGTCCATGGCAGGTCAGGGGATGGCGCGCGCTGAGCCCGCGCAGGCGCTCGCCCATCACGCCGCCCAGCCCGATCCAGTTCTCCGGCGCGCACTCGAGGAAATCGAAATCGCCCGGCGGTGCCTGTTCCAGGTCATCGAGCAGGGCGCGGCGCAGCCCCAGTCCCACCGCCGTTGCAGGCAACGGCAGTGGGCGTGCAGGGCTCACGCGGGTGCGCGGATCAGTGCCCGGCACCGCACTTGCCTTCGCCGCACTTGCCTTCGGCGGTCTTCTTGGCGGCAGGCGCTGGCTTGGCCTTGGTCTTGTCGGCGCCACACTTGCCTTCGCCACACTTGCCCTCTGCGGGCTTCTTGTCGGCAGCATGCGAGGTGGCCTTGTCGGCACCGCACTTGCCTTCGCCGCATTTGCCTTCGGCCGTCTTGGAATCGGCTTTGGGCGCGGCCTGGGCAGCCAGGGCGTAGCCCTGGGCCAGGTCGGTCATCGACAGGGCCGAGGCGGTCCCGGCCAGGCCGAGGCCGCCGGCAAGCGCGGCACAGGCCAGCAGGGAAGCGTGTTTGGTGGAGAGGGTCATGCGCAAAGCTCCTTGTAATGCCCTTTCATGGGCAGGGGTGTTGCCGGGGAAGCATGCCGGATTGCCGGCACGCGGGGAACATCAGGCCAGGTACTCGCGGGCCATGACGCGGGCGCGGTGCAGCCGGGCCTTGATGGTTTCGGGGGTAGTGGCCAACCGTGCGGCCAGTTCGGCGATCGACAACCCCTCCAGGTCGCGCAGCAGGATCACTTCGCGGTAATGGGCGGGCAGCGATTCGAGCGCAGCGGCGCAATCGCGGCGCAGGTCCAGGTTGTCGCGCTGGGCCGGCGGCAGGATCTCCTCGCGCAGTTCTTCGTGCCGCCACTGGCAGCGCGCACGCTTGAGCCGGTTGCACTCGCGCTTGACGATGCGGAACGCCCACGAGGTGAAACACTCGACCAGGCGCAGGTCGCACAACCGTCGTGAAACGGTGATCAGGCTTTCCTGCACCGCATCCTCGACATCATTGATGACGCAGTGGTACTCGGCATAGCGGCGCAGGTGCTGGCGTGAATGTCGCAGGACGCGGTCCAGCGCGGCGCGGTCGCCGCGATGGGCGGCGGCAAGTTCGTGCGGGCAGAGGCGGTGCATGCGGTCGGCGGATCCTGTTCAACGTGGCACAGGATAAGAGCGTGCGCGGGGCCGCAAGGATGCGCGGGTCGCCGGTCTGAGACAGCGGGGATTCAGTACCAATGGTGCGTTCGCGACATTACCGGATGTTCGCGACACTCCGGGACGGCGATGACCCGGCCGCAAACGCAGACGCGCCGGGAGGACCCGGCGCGTCGCGTGGACTGGGCTGTCGCCAGTGAATCAACGGCCGTTGAGCACCACGTCGGCGATCAGGCCGGTGGCGACCGCGATCAGCACGTAGCGGTCATCTACCTTGCGCCACTGCTGGCCGCGCTTGGGCGCATGCAGGCCGTGGCGCTTGTAGTCGCTTACGTACGCGCCACGATGATCCTTGTCCAGGTGGCCGCCACGGCGCGGCGGATCGTGGCGGTCGTGCCCGCGCGACGGGCCATGGTTGCGGTCATCGCGCTGGTCATGGCGATCGCGGTTGTCGCGGTCGTCATGGTGGGGTGGGGCGGCGAAGGCGGAACCGGTCGCGGCAAGCAGGGTCAGCGACAGCGTAGCGGTGAGGAAACGTTTCATGGTGCAGGCCCTCTGGAGCGGTGGGGTGGAACGCAGGTCCAGAGTGGAATTTTTCAGCTGAATAGGCAATTAAAAAAGGCCGATACGCAGTATCGGCCTGTATCGGCGTGTAACACGCCCCGGCGCGTGCTTACAGGCGCTCGGTACTGGTCTCGTCGCGCTTCTCGCGCGGCGGCAGCGCCTGCTCGCCGTGCACCAGGAACCACACGTTCTCGGCGATGTTGGTGGCGTGGTCGCCCACGCGTTCCAGGTTCTTGGCCATGAACAGCAGGTGGGTGCACGGGGTGATGTTGCGCGGGTCTTCCATCATGTAGGTCAGCAGCTCGCGGAACAGCGCGGTGTACTGCGCGTCCAGCCGGGCATCGTCCTCGCGCAGCGCCAGCGCGGCGGCGGCGTCGTTGTCGCGGTAGGCCTCGATGGCACGCCGCACCTGCTGGGCGGCCAGCCGGCCCAGCGACCGCAGGCCCTGGATCTGCGGCAGCGGCGGCACTTTGCTCAGCGCGATCGAGCGCTTGGCGACGTTGGCCGCATAGTCGCCGATCCGCTCGATGTCGGCCGGGATGCGCAGGCCGGCCAGGATCTCGCGCAGGTCGCGCGCCATCGGGCCGCGCAGCGCCAGGCGCATCACGTCATGGCTGATCTGCTGCTCCAGGCTGTCGATCGCCTCATCGTTGGCGATGATGCGCTGGGCAGCGTTGTCGTCGCGGCGCTCGATCACGTCCAGCGCCGCTTCCAGCTGCGCTACGGACATTTCGCCCATGCGCACGATTTCGGCCACCAGCCGCTGCTGTTCTTCGTCGTAGCTCTTGACGATGTGGTCGTTCGGAATGTTCATTGTGATGTGCTCGATTGTCTGGTTGGTGGCATCGTCGCGCAAACGGCCTGGCTCAGCCGAACCGCCCGGTGATGTAATCCTCGGTCTGCTGCTTGTTCGGCTGCGAGAAGATCACTTCGGTGCGGTCGTGTTCGATCAGGTCGCCCAGGTACATGAAGGCGGTGTAGTCGGACACGCGCGCGGCCTGCTGCATGTTGTGGGTCACGATCACGATGGTGTAGTCGTGCTTGAGCTCTTCCACCAGCTGCTCGATGCGGCTGGTGGAGATCGGGTCCAGCGCCGAGGTTGGCTCGTCGAGCAGCAGCACGTCCGGGCGAAGGGCCACGGCACGGGCGATGCACAGGCGCTGCTGCTGGCCACCGGACAGGCCCAGCGCGCTCTGGCCGAGCTTGTCCTTCACTTCGTCCCACAGCGCACCTTGGCGCAGCGCATGTTCGACGCGGTCGTTCATGTCCGCCTTGGACAGCTTTTCGTGGTGGCGGATGCCGTAGGCGACGTTCTCGAAGATGGTCATCGGGAACGGCACCGGCTTCTGGAACACCATGCCGACCTTGCTGCGCAGGCGGTTCATCGGGTACTTGGGCGAGAGGATGTTCTCACCATCCAGCAGCACTTCGCCGCGCGCTTCCAGCTTCGGGTACAACGCGTAGATGCGGTTGAAGATGCGCAGCAGGGTGGACTTGCCGCAGCCGGATGGACCGATCAGCGCGGTGACGCGCTTCTCGGGCACTTCCAGGCTGATGTTCTTCAGTGCATGGAACTTGTCGTAGTAGAAATCCAGGCCACGGGCGGCCAGCTTGATCGGCGCCGGGTTGCCCAGCGATTCATGCGAGGCCGGCACCGCGATGCGCTGCATCGGCACGGCATTGGTGAGGTCGTTCATGGCGGTGTCCGCGGAAAGGTCAGTCATGGGAGATACGGTTGCGCAGCAGGATGCCGCGTGCCGAAAGGCTTACCAGCAGCACGAACAGGGTCAGCACCAGGGCGCCTGCCCAGGCCAGCGTCTGCCAGGATTCGTACGGGCTGCCGGCGAACTGGTTCATCACCACCGGCACGCTCGCCATCGGCTGGAACACGTTGCTGTTCCAGTACTGGTTGCCGAAGGCGGTGAACAGCAGCGGCGCGGTTTCGCCGGAGATGCGTGCCAGGGCGAGCAGGATGCCGGTGACGATGCCGGCGGCGGCGCTGCGGTACAGCACCTGCACGGTGACCTTCCACTGCGGGATGCCCAGCGAGAGGGCCGCTTCGCGCATCTGCGAGGGCACCAGGCGCAGCATTTCATCGGTGGTGCGTACCACCACCGGCAGCACGATGAAGGACAGCGACAGCGCGCCGGCGAAGGCCGAGAACTGGCCACCGGTCTGCATCACGTACAGGGTGTAGACGAAAAGGCCCAGCACGATGGACGGTGCCGACAGCAGGATGTCGTTGACGAAACGCACCACCGTGCCGGCCTTGCGGAAGTTGCCGTACTCGGCCAGCCAGGTGCCGGCCAGCACGCCCAGCGGTGTGCCGATGGCGATCGCCAGCGCGCACATCACCGCGCTGCCGAAGAAGGCATTGGCCAGGCCGCCTTCCTGCATGGGCGGCGGCGTCATCTTGGTGAACAGGTCCAGGTTGATCCCGGCCAGTCCCTTGGAGGCCAGGGTGAACAGGATCCAGCCCAGGAAGAACAGGCCGAACAGCGCGGTCAGGCAGGACAGCAGCAGCGCGACGATGTTGACGATGCGGCGGCGCAGGTACAGCGGCTGCGGGTTGTTGGCGACGGCGGTGCTCATCAGTTGCCCTCCTTGCGGGACAGGCGCATCAGCATCAGGCGGGCGATTGCCAGCACCACGAACGTTACGATGAACAGCACGAAGCCGAGCAGCAGCAGCGCCGAGCGGTAGGTCTCGGTGGCCTCGCCGAAGTCATTGGCGATCAGCGCGGCGATGGTGGTGCCCGGTTCCAGCAGCGAGGGCGACAGGCGTACGCTGTTGCCGATCACGAAGGCCACGGCCATGGTTTCACCCAGCGCACGGCCCAGGCCGAGGAAGATGCCGCCGATCACGGCCGAGCGCGTGTAGGGAAGCACGATGTCCCAGCTTACTTCCCACTTGGTGGAGCCCAGCGCGTAGGCCGATTCCTTCAGGCGGGTCGGCACGGTCAGGAACACTTCGCGCATTACCGAGGAGATGAACGGTATGACCATGATCGCCAGCACGAAGCCGGCGGTCAGCACGCCGATGCCCAGCGGCGGGCCCTGGAACAGTGGGCCGATGATCGGCCATTCGCCCAGGGTTTCATTGAGGGTGGGGGTGACGTACTCGGTCATCACCGGGACCAGCACGAACAGGCCCCACATGCCGTAGATGATCGAGGGGATGCCGGCCAGCAGTTCGATGGCGGTACCGACCGGGCCGCGCATCCAGCGCGGGGCCACTTCGGTGAGGAAGAAGGCGATGCCGAAGCTCACCGGCACCGCGATCAGCATTGCGATCAGGGCGGTGACCAGGGTGCCGTAGATCGGTGCCAGCGCACCGAACTTGTTCTCCACCGGATTCCAGTCGGAGGAATAGAAGAAGCTCAGGCCCTGCTCCTGCAGGGCATGGCGGCCGCCCCACAGCATCGAGAGCGCGGCGCAGGCCAGGGCGACCAGGACCAGGACGACGGTGGCGATCAGCACCCACCGGAACAGTTTGTCATTGCGGGCGTCACGCAGGTCGCGGGTGGACGGTGCGGGAACAGGCTGGGCGATGGCATTCATGGGTAAGGCTGGGGCCCGTTAGGTAGGGGGCAGGCCCGCGA
>NZ_JBNBBE010000003.1:161964-166712 GCF_050031795.1 Stenotrophomonas sp. SrG | reverse complement strand
TGCCTGGGTTGCATCATTTGAATTCAGCGGTCCAGTAACCTTCGATCTGCTTCACCAGTTCCGCCGGCAGCGGCACGTAGTGCAGTTCATTGGCCTGGGCCTGGCCGTTCTCGAAGGCCCACTTGAAGAACGCCAGGGTGTCCTTGCTGCGCTTGGCATCCTTGGCCTGCTTGTGCATCAGCATGAAATTGGTGGCGGTGATCGGCCACGCCTGGTCGCCCGGGGCGTTGGTGATGACCAGGTTGAAGTCCTTGGCGCTGGCCCAGTCGGCGCTGGCTGCGGCGGCACCAAAGGTTTCCGCGGTCGGCTGCACCCAGTTGCCGGCGGCGTTCTGCATCGAGGCGTACGGCATGCCGTTCTGCAGCGCGTAGGCCAGTTCGACGTAGCCGATCGAGCCCTTGATCTGCTTCACGTACGAAGCCACGCCTTCATTGCCCTTGCCACCCACGCCGTCCGGCCACTGCACCGAGGTGCCTTCGCCGACCTTGCTCTTCCAGTCCGGGCTGACCTTGGACAGGTAGTTGGAGAAGTTAAAGGTGGTGCCCGAGCCGTCCGAACGGTGGACCAGGGTGATCTTGCCGTCCGGCAGCTTCACGCCCGGGTTGGCGGCCACGATGGCCGGGTCGTTCCAGGTCTTGACCTTGCCCAGGAAGATATCGGCCAGCAGCGGGCCGCTCAGCCGCAACTTGCCGGCTTCCAGGCCGTCGATGTTCACCACCGGGACAACGCCGCCGATGGCGGACGGGAACTGGCCCAGGCCGGCCTGGGCCAACTCTTCGCTGGACAGGGGCTTGTCGGAAGAACCGAAGTCGACCGTGCCGGCCTTGATCTGGGCGATACCGCCGCCCGAACCGATCGACTGATAGTTGACCTTGGCGCCGGTGGCGGCGTTGTAGTCGGCCGACCACTTGGAGACCAGCGGGAAGATGAAGGAGGCGCCGGCGCCGGAAATCTCGGCGGTCAGCTTGTCGCCGGCGGCCGGAGCAGCGGCGGGGGCGCCTTCTGCCGGGGCGGTAGCCTGGCCTTCGGCGGCCGGCTTGCAGGCGGACAGGCCCAGCGCGATGGCCAGGGAAAGGGCGGCGAAGCCGGCCGTATGCAGTTTCATGCGTCACTCCGTAGCGGGATAGGGGGCCGGTCTTGCCGGCTGACGCTGCTATGAAATGATGTTTTTGTTACAGCTTGATGACGTCGTGACCGGGGGCACGCTCGAGGCCCGTGGGGCAAGGGCTGGCGGGGGGATCTACAGCGGCTGCCGGTGAATCGAGCGCCGGGGCGCCACACCCTTTCCGGCGAATGTCCCCCGGCGTCGGCCTGCGGCCGACACCTCCTCCTTTAATTCGCCTCCAAGGGCATGGCGACCCGGCACTCGACCCACCGGCGTTGGCCCCCTGGCTCCTGCTTCTCCAGTGCGAACCGCAAGCCGAGCCCCGTCGCGGCCGGCAGGCTCCTGGCAAAGTAAAGGAGGAGGCCGTCGCCGCAGGGCGACCGCCGGGGGACATTTGCACAGGGGCCTGCCGGCCGCGGCGGGGCCCTCAACGCTCGCGATGGACCTGATCGAAGACCGTGAAGCTGCTCCGGCCTGAATGCCTGCCGACCGCCGAAAGGGCCAGGCCGCCGCTCGGTTTCGCGCGTAAACCCCGTTCCCAGCAGCAATTCCGCGTCATTCACAATTTGATACAGCCCCGCGTTTAGGCTGGAAATCCGCGTTCTGACGCGGTGGATGACAAACCCCGCAACTTTCGGCACTGTCGTGTGGTCTGATCCGCACGCAGTCTCCCCGTTGGCAAGGTGCCATGAGCAAGTCGATGAAATTCAAAGCCCCCGCATTCCTGATGGCCCTGGCGCTGACCGCGCCGCTGGCGCTGGCTGCCTATGCCGATTCGCCGGCCCTGCCGTCGGCGGCCACGGCCGACCAGGTGACGACCTCCAAGCTGGTGTACGGGCTGCTGTCGGACAGCCGCTATGCGTACCGGCCGCGCGCGCTGGATGCGGCGACCTCCAAGGACGTGTTCAAGCGTTACCTGGAATCGCTCGACGGCAGCAAGCAGTTCTTCACCCAGGCGGACATCACCAAGTTCGCCCCGTTCGAATCGAATATTTCGTCGGCCATCCGCGGCGGCGAGCTGGAGCCGGCGTTCCAGGTGTTTGCGGTCTACAAGCAGCGGGTGGGCGAGCGCGTGGGTTACGCGCGCAAGCTGCTCAAGCAGGATTTCGATTTCAGCAGCGATGAGCGCTTCGAGTACGACCGCAAGGACGTGCCGTGGGCCGCCAGCAGCGCCGAACTCGATGACCTGTGGCGCAAGTCGGTGAAGAATGACTGGCTGCGCCTGAAGCTGGCCGGCAAGCAGCCGGCCGACATCCGCAAGACGCTGGACAAGCGCTATGCGCAGCTGGAGAAGTCGGTCAATGAGCTGAAGGGCGAGGACGTGTTCCAGTTCTTCCTCAATTCCTATACCAGCGCCGTTGATCCACACACCGATTACTTCACCCCGCGCACGGCCGAGAACTTCAACCAGGCCATGTCGCTGTCGCTGGAAGGCATCGGCGCGCAGCTGCAGCGCCAGGACGACATGGTGGTGATCCGCGAGATCATCGCCGGTGGGCCGGCGTCGGTGAACGGTACGCTCAAGCCCGGTGACCGCATCGTGGGCGTGGGCCAGGGCAAGTCCGGTCCGGTCGAGGATGTGATCGGCTGGCGTATTGACGACGTGGTGGCCAAGATCCGCGGCAAGAAGGACACCCAGGTGCGGCTGGAATTCATTCCGGCCGAAGAAGGCGTGGACGGCAAGCCGCACATGCTGGTGCTGACCCGGCAGAAGGTGCGCCTGGCCGAACAGGCCGCCAAGGGTGAAACCCTGACCATCCCGGCCAAGGATGGGGCACCGGCGCGCAAGGTAGGCGTGATCAAGCTGCCGACCTTCTACCAGGACTTCGAAGGCCGCCGTCGCAACGCGACCGATTACGCCTCGGCCACGCGCGATGTGGCCAAGCTGCTGGCCGGCTTCAAGAACGACAAGCTCGATGGCGTGGTGCTGGACCTGCGCAACAACGGTGGTGGTTCGCTGGATGAAGCCATCGAGCTGACCGGCCTGTTCATCGAACAGGGCCCGGTGGTGCAGGTGCGCGAATCCGGTGGCCGCGTCACGGTCAACAACGACCGCAGCGAAGCCGTGGCGTGGGATGGCCCGCTGGCCGTGCTGATCAACCGCGGTTCGGCCTCGGCCTCGGAAATTTTCGCCGGTGCCATCCAGGATTACGGCCGTGGGCTGGTCATTGGTGAAACCACCTTCGGCAAGGGCACGGTGCAGAACATCGTGGACCTGGACCGCTGGCCCAGTGGCGAAGCCCAGCGCTTCGGCCAGGTGAAGCTGACCATCGCGCAGTTCTTCCGCGTCAGCGGCAGCAGCACCCAGCACAAGGGCGTGGTGCCGGACCTGGCCTTCCCGGCCAGCGTGGATGCCAGCGAGTACGGTGAAAGCACCTACGACAACGCGCTGCCGTGGACCCGCATTGCCGCCGTCCCGCACACCCAGTACGGCAACTTCGGTCCGCTGCTGCCGAAGCTGGAAACCCTGCATGCCTCGCGCATCGCCTCCGACAAGGAGTTCCAGTGGTGGAACGAGGACGTGGAGCAGTTCCGCACCGAAGCGGCCAAGAAGTACATCTCGCTCAACGAGGCCGAGCGCCGCACCGAGCGTGAGCGCCAGGAAACCCAGCGCAAGCAGCGCCAGGCCACCCGCAAGGAACTGGGCCTGGACCTGGACCCGCTGGCCGATGACAGCAACGATGATGGCCTGACCGGCAACGAGCGCGACATCGTCAAGGATGCTGCCCGCGAGAAGGCCGCCGAGAAGCGCCCGGATCCGCTGCTGCGCGAGTCGGCGGCGATCCTGGCCGACGCGGTGAACCTGCTGGCCGAAGACCGCCCGCTGTCGGCACAGGTGCTGCCGCAGTCGACCGCGGCAGGCCGCTGGGCCGATTGATCGGGTGAATCAAGTGAAAACGAGGGGCCGGCGGAAACGCCGGCCCTTTGCTTTTAGACCCCACGCATACGTCGCCGGGCCTATGCTTGCCTAATCATCCTCCTGCAGGAGCGCCCATGCGGCTGTCCCATGCACTCCCGGCCGGCCTGCTGGCCCTTGGCCTGTCCGCCTGCGGCGGCAAGGCCGCCGACAGCACGCTGCTGCGCGAATCCTTCGATTCGGGCGACACCTACTCGCGCACCGTTCCCGGCACGCCGGCGCAGGCCTGCGAAGCCGCGCGGCGTACCCTGCTCAGCCAGGGCTATGCGATCGCCCGTGCCGACGCCGACGCGGTGGAAGCGAACAAGAACTTCCAGCCGACCGAGGACTCGCACGAGCAGCTGGTGCTGCGCATTTCCTGCGCGGCGCGGGGCGACGAAGCACTGGTGTTCATCAGTGCCGTGCAGGACCGCTATGCGTTGAAGAAGAGCCCGACCTCGGCCAGTGTGGGCGTGGGCGCGCTGGGCTCGGTGTCGCTGCCGTTCGGCAGCAACGACGATTCGCTGGTGAAGGTGGCCAGCAGCACCGTGCAGGACGGCGACTTCTACCGCCGCTTCTTCACCCGCCTGCAGCAGTACCTGCCGGCGGCCAAGGCCAGCACCCCGGAGCCGGCCGCCGCGCCGGTGCCGCCGGCCCCGGCGCCGCCGGTGACCCCGGTTCCCGAGCCTGCGCAGGCGCCGGTTCCTGCATCGGTCCCCGCACCACCTGCCGCGCCGACGCCAGCGA